>JAOUPL010000037.1 GCA_029879825.1 Candidatus Bathyarchaeota archaeon | reverse complement strand
CGGAATTCCTACAAGACCGCAGCGCAAAAATAAAAGGCGACAAAGGCGTCTTCCTCTTCACTGTGGGCAATGGAACAGTTCCATCAGGCTCAATGCAGAGGCTAGAGGAAATCGTTGACTGCATCATTGAGTTGAACGTTTACGAAGAAAAGGGAAAAACCTGGAAAAGAATGCGTATCAGAAAACTGCGTGGACGACAAGTTACTGACACTTGGATACCCTTTAGAATCGAATTGAAAAAGGGGATAACTTTCTTACCTCCTAAAGGAATGGTCAGAAAAAAGGAGAGCTGAGAAAGCTACAGTAACATTTCAGGTGCTGGCTAAGACACTTTCTTTTGAAAACACTTCGATGCCGTTTTTGTAGATCTTGTAAGGCCGAAGTTGATGGTCGTGAGAAATCCCACGCATCTTCTCAATTTGTATGGCCCTGATCAGTCTTCCCCCCTCATTGAAGGTGTGAAAAACTATGACGCCGTGTGAAAGGAATTCTTCAGTTTGTACCTCTCTCTCCAAGGCTGTTGCTCGAAGTTCGGTTGTTATTAGAGAAGTAGCTCCCAAATCTGTGACAGCCTCAAACAAGTCCAAAACTGCGTTTCGCCTTTCAGATTCATCTGGATATTGAAGTATAAGGCTGGAAATTGAGTCAATGACCACGCGTTTCGCTCCGATCTCTTTGGTTCTCCTCTTAATTACTTCTATTAGGCTCAGCATCCTAAAATCTTGTTTCCCCAAGCTAACCTTGCCGAAGTTAACATGCCGCGGGATGGTTCTGAGAGGAGAGGCATCCACAATCACAAGTTTTTCGTCTTTTTCTAACCTTTCAATATCCCATCCGAAACCGCTTAAGTCCTCCTTGAGGTGGGTCGGACTCTCACCCAAAGCCACGTACAAACCAGTTTCGTTGTATTCAGTTACGCCATTATAAAGAAACTGAACACTCAAAATGGTTTTTCCAGATCCGGGTCCGCCACAAACTAGTATGCAACGGCCTGATGGAAGACCTCCGCCTAACATGTCGTCAAGGCCTTTGATGCCAGTGGAAATTGTTTTCATTTGTTTCATACTCCGATTTCTCTTAATGCATGTTTTCAAATCTTTGTTTAGATTCAAGCTTCATGAATGACTAAAAGTCTCTCAACCGTTAAAAATAACTTATGAACTGAAAATATGGATTTCAAAATCCTTTTCTATGCCATTTAAGAACTAATAAGCCATAAAGCTGTGAACCGGCATACTCAAAGACATGCTGAGGTCAAAGTTCGTTGGAAGCTTAATTGGCAGCGCCGTCGGCGATGCTCTAGGCAGTTCCTTTGAAGGATTATGGAGTTCAGAAACCAAAATTGAACGTTTCTCGGGAAGCTGGACAGACGACACCCACATGATGATCGGCGTGGCAGAATCCTTGATTGCAAACAAAGGCTTTGACGGAAATCACATGACACAGATTTTCATAAAAAATTATGAACGAGAACCATGGCGTGGCTACGCCAGCGGTCCACCTCGCGTCTTCAGATGGATAAAATCAGGTGTGGCTTGGAACGAAGCTGCAAAACGATTGTTCAGTGGAGCCGGCTCCTACGGCAACGGAGCAGCCATGAGGGTTGCTCCAGTCGGAGTTTTCTATCACAAGAACTTAGAGCAATTGCGGTCTGTGGCTTACAACCAGAGCCGAATTACCCATGCTCATGAGTTGGGAATGGAAGGTGCGACTATACAAGCTTGTGCAGTAGCCTTGGCTGTAACTGCTGATCCATCTTCTGAGCTGGATTCCCATCGCTTCCTAAGGAAGCTGAAGGATTTCACGCCCAACGAATTGTACAAGCGAAAGTTGGAAAGGGCGTGGGAATTGCTGGGCGAAAAAAACAAAGTGAAGGTTGCGAGGGAGCTTGGAAACGGAGTTGAAGCCTACAACTCTGTTCTTACGGCCATCTATTGTTTCTTGCGCAACTGGGTTAGTTTTGAGGATTCTGTTCTTTATGCCGTAAGCTTGGGTGGAGATACAGATACCATAGGTGCCATGACTGGAGCCATCAGTGGTGCATTTCATGGGGTCGAAGCCATTCCTGAACGGTGGAAAAGCGGATTGGAGAAGGGAGATTACATAGAAGAGTTGGCGGAAAAATTGTGGTTCATCAAAAATCGCAAGTAGATTATGAAATTATGCCATGCCTTCAAGGAGGGATTTCACGTTCTTTCCCAGAACCGCGTGGTTGTATCCACCTTCCAATACTCCGTAACGTCTTCCTTGACATACCTGTTCTGAAAATTCTTTTGTCATTCTGCCAATCGTTCGGTAGTCTTCAGTTTTCAGTAGGCCGCCCCAATCTTGTTCATGTCTGTCAAATCCAGCGGAAACTGCAACAATATCGCAGTCCTTTTCGGTGGTGAGGCATCTTGTGAGGTCGTTCAAGTACGTCTCTCTGTTTCTGCCTTCGACATGAAAATATGTAACTTGGGGAGTTCCGCTGAAGATGTTGGCGGTTCCATCTCCGTGGTGTAGGTCGATGTCCACGATCAAAGCCTTCGCAATCTTGTTCGCACGTCTAAGCTTCTCTACGGATATGGCTACGTTGTTGAAGAAACAGAAACCCCAACATGAATTCTGGCTTGCGTGATGTCCCGGAGGCCTTACCAAACCGAAGGCTGGTTCTCCCCGCATGGCTAACTCCGATGCTTTTACAGCTCCGCCAACTGCTAAGGTAGCAACTTCGCAAAGCAATTCGTGTCTTTTGATCGAGTTTATGTGGCTCTCTCCGTGAACCAACTTTAAGTCTTCTTCGCTGGCTGGTTCAGGTTTAACAAATTCAAAATAACCCTGTAATCCCTTGTAAATGCTTTCCATCCTCCCCGGTGCCGAAGCGGGATCTGATGAATAAACTGTTCTAAATTTCTTGTGGTAAACCACTTTCATTCTGTTCATCAACCAAAAACTGCAACCAACGTTAGTTCTTCATAGCCTAGATGCACACGCACGTTGTTATACTTCGATGCAACAAGAGCGTGATAATCTCGGTTTTTCACTGAGTACACGCACTCCATCTAATAAATAATCTGTAGAACGTTATCGATTTTTCTGAATTTATCTGCAGCAGTGCTTGCGTCTTTGTAACTTAGCTTTTCTCTCCTCCTCAGATTGTCGAGTTTCTTGAGCGTTGAAAATAGAGTGTCAAAAGCATCTTTTACGTTCAGATCGTTGTTCATGTTATTCTCAAAGGCTAAGAGGAGATCGTCAACAAGGTTCTTGGCTTTCCTGCTTGATTCCTCTGATTTCGCTTTCTCTAAACTGCGAATCGTGTTCTTAAATAGATCTAGTTTTTGGCTTGCTCTTTTCATCTTTTTGAGGGTGAAGTTCAACCTTTTTCTATAGTGTCCATAGATGAGAAAGAAGCGTATATGCTCTCCAGTGTAGCCCATTCTGACTAAATCACTAGGGTAGTAGACGTTGCCCTTACTTTTGGACATTTTCTTTCCATCAACAAAGACATGCTGACCATGAAACCAGTAATGGGCAAACTCCTCCCCTGAAACACCTTCAAGAATTGCAATCGTATAGTCGTGATGTCTGGTAAGATTGTCTATCCCTCCACAGGCGATATCCACAGTGAAGCCCAAGTATTTGGCAATGGTAGCTGCGTCCTGAATGTTCCATGCCGGTCGACCCTTGCCTATCTCTGTATCCCAATAGTCTAGGTCACCTTCTTTGTAGCCATGCCATAAGATGAAGTCTCCTCGGTTCCACCTGTTGCCGGGATAGGTGTCCTTGTGGAAGCGTCGCTTCTTTCTTGGCCACTGCCTCATATCCAGCTTCGATAGCTTTCCAAAATCTTCGAATTTCAGAGGATCATAATACGCGTTGCGCCTGCCCTTGTGCTTGTAATAGTATGCATAATCCTTTTCCAGAAGATTCTTGATGAGTTTTGCTACTTCTTCCACTGCAGTGGAAGAGCATGCCATCATGCATGCGCTGTACGTGGGACTTTTAATTCTTAAAAGCTCAGAGTCCTCCAAAAAAATCCTTCTATTTCTTTCAGCCAATTCCTTCACTGAGACATGCTCCTTTTCAGCTTCGACTATAGCCTTGTCTTCAATGTCGGTTAATGATATCAGCCGTGTTACATCATAACCCAAGTATTCCAAGTAACGTTGAAGCAAATCTTCATAGAGAAACGTCCGATAGTTTCCTATGTGGGGCTGTCGGTAAACCGAGGGGCCACAAGTGAACATTCTTACCTTTCCGTTTTCTCGAGGTCTGAACTGCTCAATCTGTCTTGATAAGGTGTTGAAAACTTTGAGCAAAAGCCTTCACGACCTTGTGTTCTTTAAATCTAAAAATCAAAAAAACGTATTAACTTTTCGCGCGCATAAGTTATTATCCGAAAATTTCCTAACGTTAGTTTGATATAAGTCTTTGTAAGTGTTAATTGATAGGAGGATTTCGATGAAGTCAGTAGATATTTTGGAAAAACTTTCAAACCCTGCGCGCGCGCGCAGTGGAGTCATATCTGTCCCGGCGCGCTACATTCACAGTCTAGCGTCTCTGCTAAGCATCAAGGACGTGGAAAACGCCGTCAAACTCGCCGTCGCAGCAGTAGAGAATGTATCAAAATACTTTTAATCCAACTCCTCCACCAAAAAGGGATACAGATGAAAAAACGCTTCAAGTTTTTAGAACACACCGCCGACGCCTATGTAGAGGCCTATGGAACCAGCTTAGAGGAAGCCTTTGAAAACGCAGCTCTAGCCGCCCTTGACGTCATGACCGAGCCAGAGAAAGTTGAGGCCAAAATCGAGGATGACCTTGAGGTGGAGGCCCCTGACGAATACGCCCTTCTTTACAGCTGGATAGAAGAGATCCTGATAAAGTTTGAACTAACTGGCAGACTTTACTCCCGACTCAAAATATCCAGCATAGAAAAAACACCTGTGGGTTGGAAGCTGAAGGCGAAAGCTTGGGGAGAGCTCTATGATCCAGAGAAGCATCCGTCAAAGGTTGGAATAAAGTCCATAACTTACCATCAAATGGAAATCGTGAAAAAACCGAAATCCGCAACAGTCAGGTTCATTCTGGACGTTTAGCTAAATCTACATAAGACGTCACGTATCCTATGCCTTTCTCCCTTTTTGCCTGCAAGCCGTTTTTCTGAAAAAGTTAGTTATTTGGTGGCGTGCCGTCTACCGCTGTAACGATGATATTTGTGTCTTTCACGTGCGGATTCCAATGTTTTTATATTTAGAATCGAACAGAAGACCATAAACTAATTGAGGCAAACGGAGGCTATGAGAACATGTCAGAGAAGCTAGCTAACCCAGCACCTTTAGGTCTAGCTTGTTTCGCGCTAACAACGTTTCTGTTAAGCGCGATCAACGCCGAACTCGCTCAAAAAGACCTCATAGGCGCTGTGGTCTCCTGTGCACTGGTCTATGGGGGAGTTGTGCAAATAATGGCGGGTATGTGGGAAATCAAGGCAGGATCAACATTTGGCGGAGTCGCTTTTAGTTCTTATGGGGGATTTTGGATAAGCTTCGGTTTAATCCTCCTACTAGAATTTTTAGGAATTTGGACGGTGTCTCCAACAGCCATCGGCGTATTTCTCTTAGCTTGGACGTTATTTACGTTTTATTTATGGGTGGGAACTTTCAGTCTTAACAAGGCATTGGTATCCACATTTACGCTGTTGTTGCTAACTTTCGCACTCTTAGATATCGGACATTTGGCTAGTATCTCCATCGTCAATGTTGTTGGAGGTTACATGGGCATACTGTGCGCTCTGAATGCATGGTACGTCTCAGCGGCAACACTCTTGAGCGAGTTGTTTGGAAGAGAAGTATTGCCACTTGGACACATAAAGCGGGACAATTAGCCGTTTTAAGATTATCCAAACGACTGATGTTTCTTCAAAAGTCTGTCAATTCTTTTGGCTCCGCTATTATCTTACCACATTTCTCACATTTAGTAACCTGCAATGGTTCATACATAGGAAAAGACTTCGACTTTAGGTTCTGGATTATTCTGTTTTTCTGAAAAAAGCTCGTTTTCAACATCTGTCCTTTATTAGGATCCAAATAGCTACACCTAACGTATTAGAAAACGTTAATAATTGACTTATGTTGTAGTGCTCATTCCAAAAGTGAAGACGATGCACACCAAAAGATTGAACGACTTCATGTATCTAATCGACCTGAAACCCATGGGCTTCGAGAATTTTAGCGCCTCCTACGTAATCAAGGGGAATAGAGCAGCGATTGTTGAAACCGGACCAAGACTAACAGCGGAAAATCTGCTTGCCGGTTTGAAAGAGACGGGGATAAAGAGGGATGCAGTTGACTACGTAGCCGTCACCCACATCCACATCGACCACGCTGGCGGAGCAGGAACCCTCCTGCCTCATCTACCCAACGCACGTCTGCTCGTCCATGAGAAAGGAGTCCGCCACCTAGTCAACCCTGAAAAATTATGGATTTCAAGCCTTCAAGTTCTGGGAGACATCGCTGAAATGTACGGCGAATTTCAACCTGTCCCGGAAAAAAGAGTTCTCATCGCAAAAGAAGGAATGGTCGTTGAGCTAGGGGAAGGCGTTGACTTGAAGGTTTTGGAGATGCCAGGCCATGCTTCTCATGAACTAAGCTTCTACGAAAAAAACAGCCAAGGAGTTTTTCCAGGAGACGCAGCTGGAATCTATCTGAACAAATTCAGCGTGATTATACCAACTACGCCTCCACCTTTCCATCTAGAAATGGCCTTGTCTTCGCTCAGAAGACTGGTCAAGATGAAACCCAAATATCTGTATTACTCTCATTACGGTCCAGCAGATGATGCCGTCAAGAAGTTGGAAACTTATGCTGCTCGCCTCACCCTCTGGGGAGAGATAATTCTCGAAGGAATGAAAGACGGGGAAGATTTCGAAACTATATGTGAAAGAATCTCTGAGAAGGATCCTTTGACACCTGAGGTGGAAGATTACATCCAAAACCATCTCATACTCAGTAGAGGGATAGTGAAGCCAAACGTCTACGGCTTCATGGAACATTTTCAGAAGATTTACGGAATCGAATATTTTTGAGCAAGCGTCTTGGACTGGAGAATGTGCGCGCATTCGTGCTTTTGAATTTGACTTACAAGAAGCTGTTTACTTAGGAGCTACGCCCCATCTATCTTTCCATCCGGCATCTAAAACCCGAAAAGATTTAGAAAAAGAGATGTGCTGTTAGGGATATACATGTGTGTTTTCTACATGTTAGCAATGTAGTAATACTTTTTTACTTCCTTTTTTGTCAGGAGTCAAAATTGTCTGAAAAGCTTGCTCAAAAATGGAGAGAATGTAAATTGAAGCCACCTCTGGTATGCGAACTGGACTTGACCAGAACTCGAGGAGACGGAGATTTTCCTTGCCCCAACTGCGGGGTTATCATATCTCCTGAAGATGAAACAGAGGATGTTTACCGCATTCTAGAGACGAAGGTCAGAGGCCAAGCTTTGGAAGAATTGATTATTCAATGTAACAAGTGTGCGACCCGAATCCGTCTAATCGGTTTCCCTATTCCCGAGACAGATAATCTCTAAACTGATTTGACTCCCAGCTTGAGTGCACGATCTTAGACGCGGGCGGCCGTAGTAAAGTCAAATTGACAGTGATGCGCGCGGCATCCTATTCGTATTTTTCTCTAAGGTATGGAATGACTTTTTTCGGCCAATCCGCATCTTCCGGCGAGGCTAGGTTGAACCGCACCAGACCGTGAGTAACGTCGCTCATTATTATGTGATTCATTCCTGCTTTCAAAGCCAAGTCGAAACGTTCTATCAGGTCGTCCACTTTTTGGACAAATGTGCAATGTTTAAGGGCCTCCTCGTCAGACAATTGCTGAGCCTTTTCATCTACCTTTCTAGGGTCCGGCTCATGGATGGAGCTTAGCGTACTCCAAGACCAACTGGGTTTGGCGAACCTGACAACTGTCAAAGGGTCAGAAGTTATTCCCCCTTGGAACATCGCGGCTTTGATCATGGTCTCCGGATCTTTGCCTGCATTTTCTGCTGCTTCAAAGAATCTTTTTAGGATTAGGTTTCTTTTTTGTTGTGGTCTCGTCCAGTGGATGATTATTCCGTCTCCAACTTTTCCGGCCAATTCCGCAGATTTTGGGCCAAAAGCTGATATGACTATCGGTATTTTCTCCTTCGGTTTTGCGTAGAGAAACACATTTTTCAATTTGTAATATCTACCTTGATAGTCGAAGTAGTCTTCACTGGTCCAAAGTCTTCTCATAACTTCTATGGCTTCGTGTAGTCTTTCCATCCTCTCTTGGTAGGGTGGAAAGCGTCCGACTATTGGTGTCTCATTGACCGCTTCGCCCGTTCCAACTCCCATGATAGTTCTGCCAGGAAATAGGTAATCCAGTTGTGCAAAATACTGAGCTATGATCGCTGGATGATACCTAAAGGCGGGGCACAACACGTTTGTTCCAGCTGCGCATCTGGCCGTGTTGCTCAGAATCAGCGGCAAACTCGGCAGGGCCATCCAGCCTCCAGAATTTGCAGGATCCCTCAGCCCAGCCTCGTGTGAAAAAGGGGCGAAGTGATCGGGCACCCAAATCGAGTCAAAGCCAGCTTTTTCAACAGCTGAGGCATACTTAGGATTGAATATTGCACTCCCAAATTTTATGATCATAACTTTCCATATCAAATCTAAGTGTTATTTAATGCTTGTGTGCGCAAGTGCCCTCCCAAAAAAGTTAAATTGCGTAGGTTTTCTTTTGTTATCTCTCCGAATCAGAGGGATATGACGTGGTATTCAAAAAAACAGACGTTTGCGAACTCTTTGGAGTCGAATACCCAATAGTTCAAGCCCCCATGGGCCCCTTCATAACGACCAAGCTATGCGCAGCTGTTTCCAACGCGGGAGGACTAGGCATTATAAGCCACACAGGAACCTTCCTATACCTCAAGGAACGTGACCCAGACTTTTACAAACAAGTTCACGATTTCGCCCCGAAGCTTGTAGAGAGCACCCTAGCAATGGAGGAAGACATGGGTGTCAATACCCTAGAAGAACTCCGCAAGGTGAGCAAACTCACGGACAAACCCTTTGGAGTAAATGTTAGAGTGGCAAGGGAACAACCAGACGCACCTTATCTTATAGACGCCATAATCGAGGAAAGAGAGAAGAACCCCAAGCTGGCAAAGAATCTGAAAGTGATGGTTACGTCGGCGGGCAGCCCCGACCTTTACACCCAAAGACTGAAGGATGCAGGCCTCATGGTTGTTCACGTGGTTCCATCAGTTTATCACGCTCAGAAATCTGAGAAAGCCGGCGTAGACGCAGTGGTTGCTTCAGGACATGAGGCTGGAGGGCACGTGGCCTGGGATCCGGTTCACACCAGTGTTCTAACTCCGGCTGTAAGGAAGGCTGTGAAGGTTCCGGTTTTGTCGGCTGGAGGTTGGTGTGACGGAAAAGGTCTAGTGGCAGCTCTGGCTTTAGGTGCTGGAGCCATCTACATGGGCACTCGGTTCATCGCCACAAAGGAAAGCGATTTCGCTCCAGGATACAAGGAAGCGGTCATGAGGGGAAAGGAAAGGGACACAATAGTGACTGTGGGAAGCTTCGGCCCCATAAGAGTCCTGAAAAACAAGTATGCCGAGAATCTACAGGAATTGCTTAACAGCGTAACGGGTTCCTTCCAAGAGAAGTTTGAGAATCCGAAGATAGCAGACGCCAAGACCAATATTTCATGGGCTGACTCTTATAAGCGCGGTAAAACTGAAAACGCTCCTGTGTTGACGGGCGAGGTGCAAGCCCTAATAGACGATCTTCCAACGGTTAAAGAGTTGATAGATGGAATAATCAAAGAAGCTGAAGAAATCGTCACCAAGAAACTACCTTCTCTAATAGCCTAAACATTCGCGCATGCATGTCCAGCTTCAAGACCGAGCTGGCAACTTTGATGTAATCGGCCTAAGTCTGCATCAAAAACAGCGTCATTTGTGGTAAAGCAGAAGTTCCTTTCGCAGGACACCAATCGAGTACGTAGCGTATGCTATTTGATAAATAAAGTTATCATAGACCGCCAGCGCGCGGGAACGCCAACCTAGGCGTTGTATCTCTCCCGCTAAATGTATCTATATTGGGTAGTCACAAAAGGAGGATATAGGCCAGACAGTATCGGCTTTCAGAAACGTCTTTGAACTACTGAGAAAGTAGAGAAACCGTAAAGCAAAACATTCACAGCTTCGTGGAATACGTTAGAAGATGTATGAAACTGGATTTTGAGTTACTGTTCTTTCGCTTTAGTATCTTCTTCGTTGGTAGTCTCTTCTTTCGCCGTATCTGGGTTGTCTGTAGGGTTGGTATCGTCTTTCTTGTTCGTATCGTTTTTCTGACAGGTTGTTTTCTGTGTTGACTTTTGTTATGGG
>JAOUPL010000140.1 GCA_029879825.1 Candidatus Bathyarchaeota archaeon | reverse complement strand
GAGTTTAGGTTACCTAAAAAGATTGTCCAAGCCGAAGTTGATTATATCAAAAAGCTTGGCGTTGATGTTAAAACTGACTACATGATTGGAAGGTTATACACGATAGATGAGTTGTTTAAACTTGGGTTTGACGCTGTCTTTATCGGGACTGGGGCAGGACTTCCCCATTTTATGAGGATACTCGGAGAGAACTTAGGTGGAATATACTCTGCCAACGAATTCCTGATCCGAGTGAATTTAATGAAGGCTTACATGTTTCCAGGCTACGACACTCCAATTAGGGTAGGTAAGAAGGTTGCAGTTATAGGCGGGGGTAACGTTGCCATGGATTCTGCGAGATGCTCTTTAAGGCTGGGAGCAGAGGAAGTTTGGATAGTTTATCGAAGGTCTAGGGAGGAGATGCCGGCTAGGATAGAAGAAGTGGAAAATGCAGAGGAAGAAGGCATCAAATTCAAGTTTCTCACTGTGCCAGTCAGATTTTTGGGCGACGAAAGTGGCTGGGTAACGGGAATGGAATGCATTGCCATGAAGCTCGGAGAACCAGACGAGTCGGGACGAAGAAGACCTATTCCCATAAAAGGTTCCGAGTTTGTCATGGACATGGACACGGTGGTGATAGCCATAGGACAAACTCCAAACCCCATCATCCAACGGACCACTAAAGGCCTTAAGACCACTAGACACGGCACCATAGTTGTGAAGGAGAAAACTGGAAAAACCAGTAAAAAAGGAGTCTACGCGGGGGGAGACGTGGTCAGCGGCGCAGCCACAGTCATCAGCGCCATGGGAGCCGGAAAAAAGGCGGCCCGCAGTATTCATAGGTATTTGATGAGAAAGAAAAAAGCGCAACAACGTAAGAAATCATAATTTCATAAGACAGGAAAAATCATATTCGTGCACCAAAAGTTCAACCAAAGTTGAGGCTCATGGCTGGTTCCAAAAACAAGAAAAACGGCATCGAGGTTGACTTGAAGAATTGGCTTTCAAGCGCTCAAAGAGTAGCTATTGCAGGTATAGGAAACCCTCTTCGAAAAGATGATTTTGTGGGAGTTGAAATCGTAAGAAATTTACAGAATAAGGTTTCTCAATCCGTCTATCTAATAGAATGCGAAACTGTTCCAGAAAGTTTCATAGAACCAATAACTGAATTCAATCCCACCCACATACTAATTATCGACGCTGCAATGTTAAATCTAAAACCTGGCTCCTCAAAACTCATTGAGCCAGGTCAAATGGTGAAGCACCCCGCCGTATCGACCCACGCCCTACCCCTTAGAATATTCTGTGAATACCTTGCAAAGACAACCGGAGCCGAGATCGCCCTACTTGTGATGCAGCCCGAGGACACTAGTTTTGGGGAAGGGTTAACATCAAAACTGCGAGAAACGGCAACGACCCTGACCAACCTCTTGTCAAAGATTCTTCCGTAAAACGATTTGAATTGTAGCTTTTACTCGTTTCTAAACCGGAACCGGCTGGAAGTCCAGACTAATCTACAACCCAAACGAGCCGTTGAAAACAAACGTTTGTAACTAAAAAAGAAAAGGAATGAAGCTTTGAATCTCGCTTTATGTCGGCGCTTTCAGGGCTTCCACGAACAGCTTCTTTACGATAGCGACCCTCGCCTTTTGCGAAAGAATATCCTTCGTTGTGAAGTCCAAAGCCTCTTCTGGGCACCATTCCACGCACTTAGGCTCGCCATCGCAGAGATCACAAGTGAACACTACTCTCGTTTCAGGGTGCAACTGAATGGCGCCGTAGTCGCAAGCTTCGATGCACCAGCCGCAGCCGTTGCACTTCTCCTCGTCAACTATGATGATGCCCTTTTCCTGAGACTGCTCCAACGCGTCTCGTGGACACGCGGCCACGCATGGAGCTTCTTCGCAAAGTCTGCACGCGACTGCTAGGTTCACGAAGGGATTCAGGCGCACAGCGCGTATTCGAGATTTCGTTGGATTATAGGTTTTTTCTTTTTCCATTGAACACGCGTATTCGCAAACGCAGCAGCCAACGCATTTGGCTGGATCTCCAGAGACAAACTTCTTTTCATGAATTGAAGCCATGGTTATTTCCCTCCTTTTCCTTTCTTCTTTGGAGTCTGTGCCCCGAGCTTTTCCTTTACGATGGGAACGAGATCGTTCAAGCCTAGTTCTTTGAGTTTCTCTACGGTGGGAATCCCTTCCTTTGTCCATCCGCGTACTTCGTAGTAGTCATCCAGACCTATGTCAAACTCTTTTTGGTTGACGCAAGCTCCCTTTGCAACTCCTTCGTCTGGTATTGGCACGCTCATTATTTTTGGCGGCAACTGATCGTATTCCCTTGTTCCCTTGCCCTCCCGGATGTTCAAGACCCTTGCTAGGTTGTTTATTCTCTCACCAGCTTGCATAATCTCGTCAGGGGTCACCTCGATACCTGTAGCTAAGGTGTAGTATCTAGCCATGTCTTGGAGTTTCTCGTAGAACACGCCTCTTGAGAACTTGCACAATATAAGAGAGTCTATAACGTTGTATTCATCCTCCCCCACCATCACTATTTTCCCTCGCCCTTTTTCTATCTTGAAGCGGTCAACCTTTCCCTTCACGTCTGGATCATAAGCCCCAGCTCGGAGATGGCAAGCTCCACGGAAGGAAACAGCAAATCCCAGAGCAGCGGTTTTCAAGCCTCTAATGTCGTAGCCTGGTAGCTCAAGTCCCTTAATATGATTGGCATATTTCACTGCTCCCTTACCAATTTTTTCAGCAGCCCTCATGGTTCCATCTGCAAGTACGTCGCCCAACCATCCTTTTCGAGAACCGATTCTCTTCACCATCTCAACCAAAGCTTCATG
>JAOUPL010000139.1 GCA_029879825.1 Candidatus Bathyarchaeota archaeon | reverse complement strand
GATGAGGAGACGCTAATGGAGGTCGCCGCGTTGTTCGGAGAAGACGCTGTTAGGGTCGTTGAGGTCCTCAAGGGGGTTCACGAGATCATAGATATCGATGTAGTGGATCAAACGCAAATACGTCTTAGCACAGTTCGCAAGACGCTCTACAGACTCTACGACCACTCCCTTGTGGGTCTTAGGCGGTCTCGTGACAAAGAAACAGGCTGGTTTGTTTTCCACTGGAGACTCCAACCCGACCAGCTGGAAGGCTTCATTTTTAACCAGAAGCGCCGTGTTCTTGAAAAACTTGAAACCCGGCTTAGGTATGAGAAAAGCCACGAGTTTTACAGCTGTCAAACACAGGGCTGCAGACCATTACCCTTTGAGCAAGCCTTTGAAGCCCTCTTTAGGTGTCCCGCATGCAACAAGCCAATGGTGCACGTCAACAATAGCCACATCATTGAAACCTTGACACGAAAAATCAGCCAGATAAAAAAGGAATTAAGCGAGTAGTCCCCATGAAAAATATCGCGTTTTCGCCATCAGTAAGGAAAACCTAAAAAAAGTGCCGAATAGAGTTTGGTTCCCATGCGATGTTCTAATTGCGGTATGTGTTGTGAAAGCACTGAAATGCTGCTTTCAAAAGAAGACATTGAAAGACTGGAGAGGCTGGGCTTCAGCCGAGAAGATTTCACTGTTTCAGGCGGAGATGGACTGACCAGGTTAAGAAATGCTGGAGAATGGCGCTATTTTTATGATCCTGAAGAGAAGAAATGTCAAGTCTATGAGTATAGGCCATTAGGATGCTTCATATACCCTGTTATATACTCAAACGACGAAGGTGTAATAACCGATGAATTCTGTCCAATGAGACACACGATCTCCAAACGCGAAAAAAAATAAAAGGACAGATCCTGCTCAAACACCTTAAGAAGATAACGAGTGAAGTAACCTCCCTTCTTCAGTAACATTCACTCTCAAGCCCTTAAACACTACAAATTTGAGAACACGCGACAGATGATGTTGCTGCTTGGAAGACCAACGTATTTAAGTTATGCGACGATTATGGAAAGGGAAAGATAGAGGCGGTAGAGTGGGCAAAAAGAAGGTCAAGAGCGAAGAAGAACTCAGCAATATTAAGCTGCCTGTGGCCAACGACGTCATTGGCATAGCTAAAAAAATGCTGGGCAACGATCGACTTCTAGTGAGCTGTCAAGACGGTAAGGAGCGCCTCTGCAGAATCCGAGGAAAGATGAAGAGAAGAATGTGGATAAGGTTGGAAGACATCGTTTTGGTGTCTCCATGGGATTTCCAGTCCGACAAGCGGGGCGACATCATTTGGCGATACAAAAGAAATCAAGCCGAATGGCTAAGAAGGAACGGATACCTGAAGATTTAATATAATAATGCGTGCTCGCAGCTCATCTGGGAGATCAATCTTTACAAAAGGTGTGAATGTCAAAGATGACCAATGTAGGCGATTGCGTTAGATGCCCGCGATGCGATGGGGAAGCCCGTGTTGTCTGGGTTTCGCAAGACGGGAAAAGACTCGCAATCAGATGCACGGGCTATCATATTCATGAAGAGAAAGACTCCTCAACAACGGTTAGTTCATACTATCAAACTAGACTTAAAAAGAAAGCCAGAAAAGGAATGGTATTTCTCATAGAAGCAACCAAAAAATGAATTAGAACTCCCCTTGTTTGAAAGGGAGCATTCGCGCGCAGTAACGGTTAGATAATAGGAATTCTAGTTTTGTTTTGGGAATACAATGTCTTATCAGGTGTTGAGTGGGGGATAATTCTATGGCTTTGAAAAGAAAGCCATGGAAGAGATAGAACTTCTAGAATCCAATCCTGAATTTGGAGAGAAATTAAAAGGTGTACTTTCCGATATTCATAAGTTGAGAGTTCACGATTATCGTGTGGCTTATAAGATTCATACTTCAAACGAAACCATAGAAGTATTCTTTGTTGACCATCGAAAACGAGCGTACCAAGAACTTGAGCGTCTTCGAAGAGAAGAAATCATTTAAGCCATCCCTAATAAGTTAACAGTATCGCGCGCGCGCATGCATGAGGGACGCATATGAGTTTGGAGGAACTTGTGGACAATCCGCTCTGGCCCATTCTTGTAGAGACCGTTCACGCCATGATCATGTACCCCCATCACAAGGCTTACATTAGAGACGTTGTCCTTCATGAGCAAACAGACGTGACTGAACATGAATTGGCGGCAAAGATGGGCATACCCCATGGTGAGGCTCTAATTATTCTCTACGAACTTCGAAAGCAAAAATCCAAAGGATTACCTGAAGGCGAAAACTCTAGCCAAACTTGATGGTGTTGGAGCATCTTCGTGAAAGCGGTAGATGACCGGAATGCGCGCGCACATAGGAATTATTAAAATGCATGCATGCACTTAAATTTCCCATGTCTATTATGTTTATTAGAGGCAGTGTAATAGAAATTTAGGAGGAATGAGAATGGAAATGGAAGAAGCTGATAAATTAACAAAATATTTGATTGAAAATCTAAGAGTGTCTTTGCTCTATTACTGCTCTGTTAGTGAGACTCAACTTAGGAATCTTAGTTCTGAGATATCTTATTTATTAGGGAAATACAAGTAGGGATAAATATTATGACATGCGCGCGCGACGCCTGATGTTGTAACTAGTCTAATGCAAGCGCGGATCTGCTTTTGGCTTTAGAAGTGAAAAAGGAGGGATCGCCAATACCAGGTAGAGATGTTTCAGGTCGCCTAATTCCTTCGCAGGCTCCTCAAGGAACTAAACGGACTTCGAAGCGCTTTTTCTCTAACGTTCAATGCGAAGGATGCATGCATAAACGAACA
>JAOUPL010000036.1 GCA_029879825.1 Candidatus Bathyarchaeota archaeon | reverse complement strand
GTTCTTCCAGCTACAAACGCCACCACAAGCTTAGAGTATCCCGCCTTAGAAACAAAATCCGCAGCCAATTCCTCCAGGTTTCCGCCAATCTCGCCGATCAAGGCAACAGCCTCTGTACGTTTATCCGCCTCAAACATTCTTAAGACTTCGACAAAGCTCAAGCCAACAACCGGATCGCCTCCTAACCCGATGCACGTCGATTGCCCTAACCCTCTTGCAGAAATTCCAGCCGCAATCTCGTAGGTTAGAGTTCCACTCCTCGACACGACGCCTACGATTCCCGGCTTGAAAACATGCGCCGGCATAACTCCAAGCTTACATTCTCCCGGCGTTATGATTCCAGGCGTGTTCGGACCTATGACAGCGGCGCCATGTCGTTTCGCCCTTGCAATAACATCTATAGCATCTTTCACAGGAATGTGCTCGGTGATGATCACTATCGTTTTCAATCCACTCTCTAGGGCTTCAAGGGCAGCGGCTGTAGCAAAACGAGCAGGAACAAAAATTATGGACGCGTTGGCGCCATGTTTTTTCACAGCCTCCTCCACAGTATTGTAAACCGGAACCGCATGTACCTTAGTTCCACCTCTCCCAGGAGTTACACCCGCAACAATCTGAGTTCCGTAATCAAGCATTAGCTTCGTGTGGTAACTGCCTTGAGTTCCTGTTATGCCCTGAACTACGGCTTTGGTTTCTTTGCCAACAAAAAGCTCCAACAGTTAACCTCCAGTTTTTGCAATTTCGACAGCCTTTTGGGCAGACTCCTCCATGCTGTTTAATACATGAATTCCGGCTTCTATGAGGATGCGCCTCCCTTCTTCCTCATTGGTTCCCACCAGCCGCACCACCACAGGTTTAAGAAAGCCAGCTTGCCTCTTCGCCTCAAGGATTCCCTTAGCCACTTCATCGCATCGGGTGATGCCGCCCAAAATGTTGATGAAAACAACGTCAACTCCCGGGTCAGAAAAAACGAGGTTAAGAGCTGCAGCCATTACATCAGCTGAGGCGCCTCCGCCAACGTCAAGAAAGTTTGCTGGATTCCCTCCATGCAACTGAATCGCATCTAACGTGGCCATCACCAACCCCGCACCATTTCCAATCACACCAACGTTTCCCTCTAGCTTCACATACGCCAATCCCCTTTTCCGAGCTTCTAACTCCAGCGGAGGCAACTCAGCCTCTGCCTCTTCCATCAACCGCCCCCTAAACTCTGGATGCCGATACAAAGCATTGTCATCTATTATGAGACGCGCGTCCGCCGCAACAAATTTTCCGTCTGGCGTTTCAACGAGAGGATTCATTTCAGCCAGTTCAGCGTCGCAATCCATCGTAACTTTATATAATTTAAGAAAGACCGTGACAAGATTTTGCATTTGAATTCCAGAGTAACCTAATCTTTTGGCAAGTCGACGTGCGTGACGGAGATTAAAACCCTGCAGGGGATCTATTAAAACCTTGACTATTTTTTTCGGCGTAGCCGCAGCAACCTCTTCTATCTCTGTCCCGCCCTCGGAGGAAGCGATGGCTACGTAACAACGATTTGAACGATCAACCGTTATGCCAAAGTATAGTTCCTTTTCAATAGGGACCTTTTCTTCCACCAAGACGCTTCGAACCTCGAAACCTTCTATTTCTGTGCTCAACAGTTTCTTCGCTGCAAGCTCAGCTTCTCTCGCTGAGGTTGAGAAAAGTATTCCGCCCGCTTTTCCTCTTCCCGCCACGAGGACTTGCGCCTTGACGGCGACTGGAGCGTTGATTTTGGCAGCTATTTCCAGAGCGCGTGCTGGAGAAGTGGCTAATTCTCCCCGGGGAGTTGGTATTTCATACTTAGAGAAGATGGTCTTTGCTTCGTGTTCGAAGAGTTTCAAGTGGACCCACAGGCTATTTTATGGGCTTGATGGCGACATAAGATTTCGTGTCTTGGATGCCCTTCACGAAGGCTAACTTTTGTAGAGCTTCATCAAGTTTTTCCCGCTCCACTATTAAGATAGCATCCATGTCTCCAGCCACTCTGAAAATGCGTTGAACAGGAAATTTCACAATCTCTCTGTATGCTTCTTCTCTTTTGAGGGGAGAAACCTTGATAAAGACGAAGGCAGGATTTGGGGAAACCCCCAACACGCCTAGGCCTTTCTCGGTTACGTCGATGAAGCCTCTGCCTGTTCGAATGTATCCCTCATCTCTAAGCTTGCGTAAGTGCACATTTAAAGCCTGGCGACTAATCTCAAGCTGTTTCGCCAATTCACTTTGTTTCAGGCGTAGAGTGTAAGTTGTCGTGGGGCTGCCTTGTGTATAAAGGAGACGAAGCAGACGAAGCGGTCGCTTGGGTAGGGTATTCTTACTCACAATATCACGCCCCGTTTTGGTTAAAACCCAACTTTACAATAGTAAAGTAGCATTTAAGAAATATTAAAGTCATTACGTAATGCTTTTGGTTGCGGTCCCTCTAGGAATGTCCGATCTTGAATTTCTCCATGATTCAAAACAGAGTCAAACAAAAGGCGTAAACAGATGTAAAATTGTACTATAGGAAAATACCACAACGTATTTATTTACCCAGCAAAAAGCATAGCAAGCTTTAACGGATGGAAAAACGAGGAGCGAGGCGGTGAAATGTCAGAAAGCAACTCTGTGTTGATCGGGAGAAAGCCAGTTATGAACTACGTGCTGGCTTGCATAACCCTCTTTCACGGCGGAGCAAATGAAATATACGTGAAGGCAAGAGGAAGAGCAATCAGCCGGGCAGTTGACGTTGTAGAAGTGACCAGACGTCGATTCATGCCAGACGTGAAAGTCAAAAAAATCGGAATAGGCACGGATCAGTTGGCACCTTTCGAAGAGGGTGGCTCGCCTACAAACGTGAGCACCATCGAAATCACCTTAGCGAAGTAGACGACGCACGCAACTTTAAAAGGCTCCGCCGCCCCCTCCTTTATTTCAAAGGAGGACATAAGACGGGGTGAAAACGGCATTATGCAATTTCTGCTTGAAAAGCGGAATATTATGTTCAAAGTGTCAAGGAAAACTTAAGTCAGGAGAGGTGAGTGAGGCCGACTTTGAAATCGCCCGCTTACTTTTGTCTCTGGAAGAAAAGTATCCTTCTCTTCAAGACGTGTATTTTCACAAGGCTATAGAAGCGAACGGCGTATTAGCCATAGTTGTCAAAAGAGGCGATGTGCCCCGTCTATTGGGTTATGGCGGAAAAATCATCAGGTCTCTGGGTGAAAAGACGGGAAAAACGATCCGCGTCTTGGAGCATGGAGTGGATGACAGAAAATTCTTGGAAGACCTCTTTATACCGCTGAGGATTTTGACAATAAACACGATATGGTTACCTGATGGAACCACGGAGACAAGGGTGATTTTGAGTAGAGGAAGAAGACGAACTCCAAACGTGAAAGCATTGAAGCAAATTGCTCAAAATGTCCGTGGAATAACCCTCAGAGTTGAATTTTCTAGGTGATAGCCGGGTTTCCTTATGAAAACCGACAGACTAGGAGACTGGCGTAGAACCCATTATTCTGCAGACATAAGGCCTGAACTGGATGGAGAAGAAGTTTTAGTTCTCGGTTGGGTTCAGGACATTCGGGACTTAGGGGGAATCCGATTTGTTATTCTGCAGGACAAAAATGGAACAGTGCAAATTACTATCCCCCGAGACGAAGCTAACAGTGGGGTGTTGAAGAAGGCTGACTCGTTGCAGAGACAATACAGCATAGGCGTGAAGGGGTTAGTTAGGAAAATGGAAAAGGCTCCGGGAGGTGCAGAAATTGTTCCGAGCGAAATTCGAATATTGGGAGTAGCGAAACAGCCTCTGCCCTTGGACATAACGGGGCGAACCCCTGCGGAAATCGATGTGCGACTCGATGCTCGTGTTCTTGATCTGCGTCGAGAAGAAAATCAAGCTGTTTTCAGAATTCAGCACGTCGCCCTAGAAGCGTCGCGAAGTTTCTTATCCAAACGAGGGTTCATAGAGGTGTATACGCCGAGGATTATAGTTTCTGCCACCGAGGGAGGTGCTTCCCTTTTCCCTGTGGCGTATTTCAAACGGGAGGCTTTTTTGGCGCAGAGTCCCCAGTTGTATAAAGAGCAGTTAATCTTGGATTTTGAGAAGGTTTTTGAGATAGGTCCCTTTTTCAGGGCCGAGGAATCGCATACTCGCCGCCACCTGAGCGAATTCATTTCCGTAGATATTGAAGAGGCTTTTGCAACGGCCGACGACGTGATGAGGGTTCTTGAAGAACTTATACATCAGATATGCAAGGACGTGGAAAAAAACTGTGGAAGAGAGCTTAGAATTCTGAAGCACAATATTGACGTGCCTAAGACGCCTTTCAAACGTTTCACCTACGATAAAGTCCTTGAAGAATTGAAGGAAGAGGGAATACGTGTTCCGTGGGGTGAAGACATTCCTACTCCAGCCTTTAGGACTCTGGGGAAACTTCATCCCTACTATTACTTCTTAACAGAGTGGCCAACCAAATCCAAGGCTTTTTACATAAAGCCGCGGGATGATAACCCAGATTTGTGCGAAGGTTTCGATTTGATGTGGCGTTGGATAGAGCTTGCCTCCGGAGGAACCCGCATCCACTCTAAGAGGCTTTTGATTAAGAGGTTGACTGAGCAGGGGCTGCGCCCTGAATCCTTCAAATCTCACCTGCAAGCCTTCGATTATGGTATGCCTCCCCACGCGGGCTGGGCCATAGGGTTGGCAAGACTGGTTATGGCGCTCTCTGGAAAACGAAACATACGGGAAGTTGTGCTTTTCCCCAGAGACCGCTTCAGACTCACGCCCTAACCCTGGTTAATAGCTTGCTTTTAGATACGTACAGTGATGATCCCCGTAAACGTCCGTTTTTTATAGAATAAATGAAAAACAGCGCGCACGAAATATTTTTAATTGCACAGCGAGTTTCTGTTTTCATAGGGTGAAAGGGTTTGTCTTATTGTTGGAAATGCGGGGCAAAGTTGAAAGAGGAAAGTAAATTCTGTCATGTTTGTGGTGCTTCGGTTGCCAAAGTGGTTAAAGAGGAATTTTCGGTCTCCGCTGATAATCTCATTGAAAAAGTCAAGGAGTTGCTTCATGAAGGAAACGTGACGAGAATAATTGTTAAAGACGAAAAGGGAAAGGTTCTGCTTGAGATACCTGCCACTATAGGAGTTATCGGTGTTGTTCTTGCTCCTTGGCTTGCAGCTTTAGGTGCAATAGCTGCTTTGGCTACGAATTGTAAGATAGTTGTTGAAAGAAAAGAGTAAACCTGTTTACCTTCAAAAACCCGCTTTCAAGGCATGTCTGGAGATATCCCCCCGCAAATCCCCTCTTTTTTTTATCCAACCGAGATTCATGCATCTGCTAGACCTGTATGACACATTGTCCATTTTTTTACTCTTTTCTTCATGAAGTTTGTATTTGCGTATCAGCTTGTAGGCGCGCGCGAAACCGATGGCCATCTCTGTTTATATAGGAGTGTGCGCTCCGCATGAGGCATTATGAAGGGATTAGTTTGGGAAATAGCATCGCTATTGAAGTGCAAGAACTTACGAAGCGCTATGGCGAATTGATCGCGGTCAACGGCATTTCTTTTACTGTCAATCGGGGGGAGATCTTTGCGTTTCTGGGGCCTAACGGTGCAGGCAAAACTACGACTGTGGAGATTTTGGAGTGCTTGCGAAGACCTACGAGCGGAAAAGCCTACGTTCTTGGATTTGACATCACAAAGCATCAGCCTGAAATCAAAAAGAGAACTGGCGTATTGCCGCAGGACTTTTACACTTATGAAAGGCTCACAGTCAAGGAAACGATTCAGTATTATGCTGGGATGTTTGATAGTCGCCCGGATGTTGATGAGCTGATCAGACTTGTCGATTTGGAGGATAAGAAGAACGTCCTTTTCAGAAACCTGTCAGGCGGCTTGAAGCAGCGTCTGGGAATAGCCGTTGCCTTGGTTAATGACCCTGAACTAGTGTTCTTGGACGAGCCCAGCTCTGGGTTAGACCCGAAAGCGCGTCACGGTGTGTGGCATCTTATCGACGGGCTTCATAAGAAGGGAAAAACCGTTTTCCTGACAACACACTACATGGAAGAAGCTGAAATCCTTGCGGATCGCGTGGGCATTATCCACAATGGCAGAATAGTCGCGTTGGATAGCCCTGAAAGGCTTATCTCTGAACATGGCAAGAGGAACCTGCTTATATTAAAGAAGACGAGCCCCAAAGCTGTTCCAAACATAGAGAAACTAGGGATAAAAGCGAACTATGACAAGACAACCAGCGATGTCACCGTCCACCTGAATCACGCTGTGGCAGTCTCAGAAATCTTGCACACCTTGAGCAACACGGACATTCCCTTCGGCGAACTTCAGCTCAAACGCTCAAGCCTTGAAGACGTGTTTCTCAATCTCACGGGCGTGTCGTTGGGAGAGGAGGAAAGCGGCATATGAGCCACGTAGTAATTGACCTGAAAGCAAGTCTCAAAACCTTCTGGCGTGACAAGAGCACCATTTTCTGGACCCTTGCGTTTCCAACTATTCTGATACTTCTGTTCGGAGCTATCTTCAGCCAATCTTCAATGAGATATGACCTTTACGTGCAAAACCAAGACCTGACTGACGGAAAAGCAACGTACTGGTCTGACAGTCTCATAACTGTACTCAACTCCACAAATGCTTTCAACATCCACATGGTTGATGCTTCAGTCAATGGAACAGACTATGCGCTAGCAAACAGGCTGAGCAGCATGCTTATCGTTCCATCAGGGTTCAACACTTCTGCGAACATTGCCCTTTACACCCACGGCGCGGTAACCGCAAACGTTACGTTTGTCTATGACCAGTCCACATCCTCTGCCCCTGTTGTGCAGAGCATTGTGATGAGCATCATTGACAAACTCAACTTTGAGCTTTCAAAGGGCGTCGAGTACTTTAGTATTCAAGATTTGACCATAGCGCCGAAACGCTTCGGCTTCATCGATTTCTTTATTCCAGGAGTCATTGGGATGACAGCGATGACTACGAGCATTTTCACTTCTGTTTCGATTAGTGCACGCTTCAAGCAAAATGGGATATTCCACAAGCTGGCAACCACTCCCTTGAAACGTTATGAGTGGATACTATCCAGAACCATCTACAACGTTCTCATCTCTTATCTGGGCATGGCCGTTATGATGCTTATGGGCATGGCAATATTCGGCATGAAGATGACTTTGGACGCTGTCTCTTTGCTCATGGTGGCGATGGCTTCTCTGATGTTTACTGGCTTAGGCATGATCATCGCAAGGTTCGTCAAAGACCCAGACGGCGCGGACGCGGCGGCAAACGTGGTAACCTTTCCCATGATGTTTCTATCAGGCACCTTCTTCCAACTCAGCCAAATGCCACAATTCCTGCAAACAATCGCACAGGTGCTTCCGCTGACTTACGTAAGTGAAGGCCTCAGGGCAGCCATGATTTTCGGACAAGCACAACAAGCAATCCTCAACACCGCTCTAATCACGGCATTAGGCATCGCATCCATCATCGTAGGATCTTTGATAACCAAATGGGAAGAAGACTGAGTCTTAACAAACAATCAGCGCGCGCTTGCAGCCTCTTGGAAGCTGGATTCGAGTACGTCACCGACATGGATGGGGTGAAACTCTTCCGCAAGCGAAAGTAGCAGACATATAAAAACGGAAAAAAGCATCTAAAAACCCGCTTTTATTAGGTCTCGGGGCTTCATGCATTCCCGTAAGAGAACGGTTGCGTAGGAGCCTCGATGTAACGTGAAGCCCAGCCTTGTCTTGCGTTTGGAGGGATTCGCTGAGTCTCCGGATGCCTTTTCAACAGAAAGATTGGTTGCGGATGCCAGGATTGTTCGCAACACGCCTAGCGCGCTTACTTCGGGCATGAATGAAATCTGGAAGTCTTGAGGATTCACGTTTTCGGTTTCAAGGATTTCTTGCTCGATCTCTCCTTGCACCCCTTCTGATGGAGGTTGTTTCAAACCTACAAGAGGAATAGCTACTCGCATCTTGCTCTCATTCAAAGCCTCTTTGACGGCTTGAAGAGATGAGTCAGTCACCTGTGTAAACTCGGTTGTTGGTAGCCCGTGGTCGTCAAGCTTTACCACGTAGTCTCCGATTTGAGCCTCGTTGAGGGGAATACCCCGTCTAATTCTTTCGCTGAGGAATTTGTTGAAGAGGAAGGACTGATAGGCTTGGACGAAGAGCTTGCGCAGCTTCAGAGGCAACTCTCGAAACGCCCCCACGAAGTCTCTCGGCTGCTTCGCTAAGTGACCAAGCATGAAACGTTCATATCTGAGTTGTCTCGGAAAACAACGAAGGGCTTCCTCAAAATCTTGACTGTCCCGCAGCTGTTCTCGCGCCTCCCTAGATTCAGGATGCTCATGCATGCTAGGTTGAGCGAGAAAAGCGAGTGTTGCTTTCTCCAAGTCGCCCTTTGCTAGAAAACGACCCACCAAATGAGTGATAGGTCTGACGGTGCCGAAGCGCTGATGTCCAAAAAAGTTGGGAACCCCACCCAAACTCGCCAATTCGTTTTGCACGTTTCTGACTCGCTTTTCAACCACGGAAGAGGAGTGAGATACGGCCCTGATTACAACTTGAAATTGATTTCCCAAGAGAAGCTGAGAGAAAATTCTTCTATCAGAAAAACGGAGCGGACGAAGAGTTATGTCTTTAATTTCAACCTGCGAAGCCCTTGTAGGTGCGACACCTTGAAGGCTGATATGCTGAGCAGTGAGGGCCTTGGCGTCCTTCATGCCGGCTATTCGGATTCGTTTATGGCTTATACCCAACCGCCTAGCGACGTTCCTGACCGCCCAAAGAGTGTCCCAATCTCGCTTAACCAAAACGCAGATGAGATAGCGCCCCCTTCCAACGGGTTCCCGAGTCTCAGCTGGTGAAACCTCAGCCTTCGACCCGTCAACCAAGAGTTCCTCAACCACGAAGTCCTCTATTAGCTGACGGATTCTTCCGCCAATTCCTGGAGATTGAGTGACGTAAACCTCCATTCCGAGTTCTTTCTCAAGCGCAGGAACCCTCAAGAACGTAACCTCAAAGCAGAGGCAGCTGTCCAGTTATCGCGTCTACTTGGATGGATGGGGCTGGGCCTATCCCCAAGCAAGTTATGGTGTCTGGCGGGAGCTCGGTTAGACCTCTGTCAACAATTAGGGCTGTGGGCAACTTTGACCTCTTTGCTTTTCTCTCAAGCTCCAGAAGCTCTTGTTCAGACTCTGCTCTCACGGCTATTTTACACTGTCCTTCCGCTATCCAAGCCTTCCACCAGCCAGAACATTTCTTCCTCGCTTCCTCAGCCGCGGAAACAGCCGCGTGTCCAGCTTGAGCCGCAATCTTCCCCCTGCTCATCTTCAAATCATTTCGCATAACAATGACTTGCTTATATCGAAAAGTAAGTGGACCAGCAGACAGTTTCTCAGCCATCCTCCTAACCTCGGCAAATTATAATGTCTAAACTAATAGTCTTTGCGTCCCATTAACCATTTACACATCACATTCTGTATAACGATTATTTTGGGCGAGAACGTGAACTCGAAGTAAGCCACGAAAACATGAAATAGAGCATCGTAACCAGCGTTGTAGGATGCTTGATCATAGGGATAAGCGACCTCCCTTGAAAATCGAGGTCTCCAACATCCTCAAGCACGTCATCGACCCCAAACTTCGTGCAGAAATCGATGATTTTGTCCACCTTGTCATCAGATAAACGGTTGAGCAGTTTCCTTATTTGACGCATCACCGTCAAGTCGAAACCCATCAACTCCTTCCATCGAGACTGATATTGGGACAGGAAAGTTTCAGAGAAATCGTTGTTCTTTACGGCTTCGTATGCGACCTCTCCGGCAATTTTGGAGCACGACAGCCCAACGATCACGCCTCCTCCCGTCGTTGGTTTCACCTGCGAGGCTGTGTCTCCCACCACGAGAAGCCCGTTTGAATAGGTTTTGGGGACAGGGCCTCCAAGCAGAATGGGATGAAGAGAAAGACTTGTGATGTTACTCTTCCTTAGTTTTTTAGATGCCACGGGATGGTTCTTCATGAACCGACGCAGGTACTCTCGAGGATCACCAGCCCACGTGGCCAAACCAACCTTTGCCGAAGCGTCTCTTTTAGGAATTATCCAAGCAAAAAAGCCTGGAGCATATTTTCTTCCAAGATACACCTCAACCATGTCCCCGTCTATTCCATCCACCCTGTCCACTTCTACTTGGATTGCCTTAACGACCATGGAGCCTTGAAGAGTCTGCAGCCCGGTTTTCTTCAAAAGAGTGGACGAGCAGCCCTCAGCGTCTATCACAACATTCGACGCCAAATTTTTTTCATCTCGGCCTTTTTTAACAGCAACCCCCACGACAAAACCCGAATCAAACAGAAGGGACTTTACCCTCGATTCCAAAAAGTATCGCGCCCCAGATTTCGCGGCGAGATCTGAGAGATTCTTATCGAATAATTCCCTGTTAACAACATAAGTTACAGGGGAATCGCGTCTGATTACGAACTCTTTACCTGAGGGTGAATGAAAAACGGCTCCTTTAATCTCATTCTCAATGACCTCAGGCGGTAAGCGTAACCCTAACCGTTCCAAACCAGCAACGCTCAGATGACCAGCGCAGTGTTTGGGAACCCCTATCTCCCTGTGCTCTTCGCAAACAAAAACCTCGGCGCCTAGCCTCGCGGCTGTCAAAGCCGAATACGAACCGCAGGGACCTCCTCCAACCACAATTATGTCAGTCTTTCCGTTCACTTCTCTTCCTCTTACGTGAAACCATTGATTCAAGTATAGTCTTAGAAAGGCATTAAAAGATAGCACATATAAGAGAGTGATTCCATATCGAGTTTTCCTTGAGGTGTCG
>JAOUPL010000035.1 GCA_029879825.1 Candidatus Bathyarchaeota archaeon | reverse complement strand
ATCCAAGCTGATTCTGCTGGAACCAACCCGGTGCTGCCGAGAATCTCTGAAAGCGCTAGGAAATTCTTGAAAACGGAAAACGCTTCACATTTTCTTAAAGGAGAACCCGAAGGACTAGACGAGAAGAAACTTGACGAGTACGACCTAATAGTTGCCATGAAACCGCGACATAAAGAAATAGTTTTGAGTAAATGCCAGAGTTGCAAGGACAAAACAGTTGTTTGGAACGTAGACGACCCATACTTTTTCCCGGAACACGAAGCAAAAATCTTCCAACAAATAAAAAACAAGGTCAAAGAGTTAGCCAACACCATGAACCAGACGGAGAAAGAACATGAGTGACACTTCGTTGTTGATCATCGATATGCAAGTCAGGAATTTTTAATTCGTCTCATCTCAGGATCTAGATTTATAAAGCCTTGAACCTATGCTATTCTTCACAAGTTGCGTGAATAGGAATGCACGGTTGGAACGGTAAACTATTGCGAGTAGACCTAACAAAAGGAAAAGCAGTTCCCCAGAAATACGACGCTAACTTCGCCGAAACCTTTCTCGGCGGAAGAGGCTTTGCGGCAAAAATCCTTTGGGACGAACTGAAACCAAGCGTGGATCCCCTTTCTCCTGAAAACAGGTTAATTTTCGCAGCTGGACCACTAACAGCCTTTCCGCTTCCCAGCAGCGGCAAACTTTTAGTCGCGGCAAAAAGTCCGCTGACTGGTGGATATGGTGACGGAAACTTGGGTACCCATGCAACTGTTCAGATGAGGAGGACTGGATACGACGCCATCGTCATACAGGGGAAAGCTTCGAAACCCACCATCTTGTATATTCATGACGCCGAAACAGAGTTCGTTGACGCCAGAGACCACTGGGGAAAAGGCTCTTTCCAAACCGAAAAACGCCTCAAGAAAGAATACGCCACTAGCGTAGGTGTCGTCGCCATCGGCCAAGCCGGCGAAAACCAAGTCAAATTCGCCAACGTAGTTTCCCAAGAGGGACGAGCAGGGGGCAGACCAGGTATGGGCGCAGTCATGGGCTCCAAAAACTTGAAAGCAGTCGTAGTTAGAGGAACCAAAACCATACCAGCAGAGGACCCTGAAGCCATGAAAACTCTGGGCCTCGAAGCCTACCGAGAAGTGTTGGCAAAGCCACTCTACGACTTTTGGAAACGTCAAGGAACCATGTCAGTCGTAGAATGGGGTCAAGAAAACGGCGTTCTCCCAACGCAAAACTTCCGGGAAGGCGTCTTTGATAAAGCAAGCGGCATTGGTGGTTTTGCTATGGAAAAGATAAAAATTGCCAACAGAGGCTGTCCCCACTGCAACATGACTTGCGGCAACGTAGTGGAAGATTCTGAGAAGTTGCCCTCTGAACTGGACTACGAAAATGTTGCTATGTTAGGATCAAACATAGGCTTAGGCAACCTCGAAGAAGTAGCGACTTTGAACAGACTCGCCGACGACTACGGCATAGACACAATATCCCTTGGAAACGCTATAGGCTTCGCCATGGAAGCTTCAGAAAAGAAGCTCATCGACTATAAAATTGAATGGGGCGACTTTGAAGAAGCGAAAGCCCTCGCCGAAGACATCGTCTATAAACGCGGATTGGGCGCTCTTCTTGCCGAAGGCGTACGATCAGCGTCCGAAACGGTGGGCGGTGACTCTAAAAAATGGGCGATGCAGATAAAAGGTTTAGAAGTTTCAGGCTACAACTGTCATACGACTCCCGGAATGGCACTCTCCTACGCCACTTGCTCCATCGGCGCCCATCACAAGGATGCCTGGGTGATCTCTTGGGAGGTTTCTACCGGACGCGAAAGCTACGGCGAAGCAAAGGTTGACAAAATAATTGAACTGCAGAGGTTGAGAGGGGGAGTGTTCGAGTGTCTCATGACTTGTCGCCTTCCATGGGTGGAAGTAGGCTTTGGGTTGGATTGGTATCCAAAGTTTCTGAAGGCTGCAACTGGCGTGGACATGACTATGAATGACTTGTTTAACATTGCAGACAGGGTCTTCACTCTGATAAGAGCCTTTTGGGTGAGGGAACACGCAGCTGCCTGGAGTAGAAGCATGGACAGTCCGCCGGCAAGATGGTTTGACGAACCCGTCAAAGAAGGGCCTTTCAAAGGAACAACTCTAGACCGCGAAAAATACGACCGTATGCTTCAGTTGTACTACGGCAAGAGAGGCTGGGACGATCTGGGGATACCCACCAAGAGCACACTCGTGAAGTTAGGCTTGGGAGATGTTGCTCAAGAGCTCGCTAGATACGTAAGATTGGCATCCTAACTTTTTTCACCGATTACACTGCTTCATAGAACAGCCGCTTGGAGAGGATAATTTGAAAGTGGGGATAACGTACCATGAAAAGTTTGGTCAGTATGACTTGGGAGCTGATCATCCCTTTAGGGGAGACCGCTTCGTCAACGTCATGCGGCTTTTTGAGGAACAGGGACTGCTTCGTCTACCTAACGTGAGTCTTTTGAACCCTAGGTTAGTCACTAAACGGGATTTGCTTAGGGTTCATGATGAAGACTATGTCGATCTGATTTTTCGTTTGGCTGAGGTAAGTAGACCTTACGATATAGAGACGCCGGTCTCGCCGCAGATTCTTGAGGCTGCTAGGCTCGTGATCGGCGGAGCCATCGAGGCTGGGAAAGCAATTTATGAAGGGAAAGTTGATCGGGCTGTGGCTTTGGGTTGCGGGTACCATCACGCCGGTAGAAACTATGGTGGAGGCTTCTGCCTCCTCAACGACATAGCTGTTTTGGTGGAGTATCTGCGTGAAAAATATGAACTTAAGCGTGTGTTGATTTTGGATTATGATGTGCATTTCGGGAACGGAACCAGCGACATATATTACTCAGATCCCAACGTGTTGTACATTTCGTTGCACCAAGATCCGAGAACCCTGTATCCTGGCACAGGGTTTGTTGAGCAGATTGGAGAGGGCGCGGGAGAGGGATACAACGTCAACGTGCCTCTGCCTCCGGGAACAGGAGATGAAACCTATCTTCAAGCCTTGAAGGAGATGTTTGTTCCTCTGGCGAAAGAGTTTCAGCCTGAGATTATTTTAGCGAACGGGGGGAGCGACCCCCATTTCGCTGATACGCTTGGCAGTTTAGGACTTACAGTAAACGGTTTCTTCAATCTAAGTCGGACCATTGTTGGGGTGGCGGAGAAAGTTTGTGACGGTAAACTGGTTTTGATGCCTGGTAGCGGGTATAATCCAGCGGTTTTGCCTCCTTGTTGGTACGCCCTCACGGCTGGGGTTGTTGGTTTGAAAGAAATTGGTGTAGGTGATCCTTATGCTCCGCCGGTTGAACCAGAATGGTGCAGTCGAATGGTTAGGAAAACGCTTACGGAACTAAAGCGAATTCTGAAAAAATATTGGCACTGTTTTAGGTAGATGCGCGTCCAAGGGAGACACAACATTTATGAATAAAGTTAAAGTCAAGACACAACAAAGAAACCGTGTCATGGGAAGGATAAGAATGCCCATCCAAAAAGGCGAATTCATCTTCATCAACTACACAAGCAAAGTCAAAGAAACAGGAGAAATCTTCGACACCACCATCGAAGAAGTAGCCAAACAAGAAAAACTCTACAAAGAAGGAGAAGTCTACGAACCCAAACTAGTCGTCGTCGGAGAAAACTGGGTGCTAAAAGCCCTGGACGAAGCCCTCCCAAACATAAAAATCAAACAAAAAGACTCGGTTGAGATACCACCAGAAAAAGCCTTCGGAAACCGAGACCCAGAAAAAGTAAAACTAGTTCCTCTCAGACGACTAGCAGCCCGCGGAATAACCCCCAAACTGGGAATGCAACTTGAATACGACGGAAAACTCGCCACAGTAAGAACCATGGGATCAGGAAGAGTCCAACTAGACTTCAACCCACCCCTGGCCGGCAAAACCCTAGTCTACGAAGTCACAGTCGAAAAAAAGCTCAAAACAAACTCCGAAAAAATCGCAGCTCTCATCCACCGCAGAATACCCGCAGTCGAAGCGAAAAAGTTCAAGTTCAAAACAGGAAAAGCAAACGTTACGCTAAACATGCCCGAAGAAGCCTTCTACCTAGAAGGAATACAACTCGCAAAAAGAGGCATCGCCCTAGACATACAGAGATTCTTTCCAGAAATGAAAACAGTGAAGTTCGTTGAAGCCTTCAAAAAACGAGAAACCAGCACAGAACAGCCCAAACAGGAAACCAAATAACCGCGATAAATCTCTACTTTCCTCGCCGCTCATCTAAAATTTAATCTATCACCCCAGTGACCTTAGCAAGTTTCTCAGCGGAATCATGACACAACCTTTTTTCCTCCAAAAGCGTATACCGGTCGGAACGAATCGTGCATGCTCGCACCAAAGCCTCCACAACAGATTCAGGCTCTACTCCAAGCTCCTCCGCCGTGGTGGGAGCCCCAGCCGTCTGCAGCGTCCCTTTGATGCCTTTCCAATTCATTTCATAGAGATAAGCCATCATTATCGTTCCCACACCACACTGTTCCCCATGCATAGCCTTATTCGGCGCAACAAGATCAAGGGCGTGGCTGAACAAATGTTCCGAACCACTGCAAGGTCTACTGCTTCCTGCAATGCTCATGGCAACACCGCAACTTATCAAAGCTTCCAAAACGACCCGGAGACCCTCCTCCACTCCAGGCTTAATTATGTCCGCGTTTTTCATGACAAGCCTCGCACTCATCAAAGCCAAACTCGCAGCATATTCGCCATAATACTCATTTTTTACATTGTGGGCAAGTTCCCAGTCATGAACAGCCGTGAATTTGGCTATGACGTCTCCACATCCGCTCGCGGTGAAACGGTAATCCGATTGGAAAATAACGTTGGTGTCCGCTATTATGGCCATGGGAGACTGCGCCATCACAGAGTAGGGTTTCTTCAGTCCCTTGAGTGCAGCAACTGGACTCGCGATGCCGTCATGGGAGGCAGTGGTTGGTATGCTTATGAATGGAAATCCTTGACGCGCAGAACTAAGCTTAGCCACATCAATTTTGGTGCCCCCGCCAATTCCGAGAACCACTTGAGGCTTCAATTCCCGAATTCTCTTTTCAACCGCTCTGACATCCCATGCAGTTGAGGAAGCCACAATAAGGTGGTCAACATTAATTCCTTTGTCATGAAGCAAATCAATGACTCTTCGACCCGCAACACCCTGGGTTTCTGGGCCCGTCACTACAAAGGCTGATTCAGAAAAGCCGAGCCTCTTGCAAATGTCGCTCACAAGCGATAGGGTTTCGTTTCCAACGATGACCTCTCTCGGAAGCTGCATGCGATGTAACTTCATTGTCAATTACGATCACGGTTATTAGGATTTAACTTGCTAATAAGTTTCGGTTCTGTTGCATTTAAAGATGTTTGATCTCGCTGATATAGAACAAAGTTTCGAAACGTTTTTAAATGGGTCGGTCATGAATATACATTCCGCTAACTTCTCCCGATATACATCTAGACGACTCTCAATTTTCGGGGGAAAATAACAAAATGCGTGAAACAATCGACAGATTAGCCTTAAAGGGAACAACAACCATAGGTGTCGTTTGCACAGATGGAGTTATCCTATCTTCAGACACTCGCGTGACAATGGGATACTTTGTAGCCCACAAAAAAGGGAAAAAAATATACCAAATAGACGACCATTTGGCCATGACCATCTCAGGCAGCGTCGCCGACGCGCAACGAATCGTTGAAATCCTAAAGGTAAACGCACGGCTCTACAAACTAAATAATGGGAGACCCATGCCAGTAAATTCCGCAGCCCGGCTCATCGCAAACCTCTTCTTCTCCGCCCGTTTAGCGCCATTGATAGCTCAAATCCTTGTCGGTGGAGTTGACGACGCAGGCCCTCACGTTTTCTCTCTGGATCCTTTCGGAAGTCTCACAGAAGAAAAATGCGTTGCCACAGGGTCAGGCTCCCCAATAGCTTATGGCGTCCTAGAAGACAAATACAAAGAAGACGCTAAAATAGAGGATGTCCTATCTGTTGTTGTCCGCGCCGTTGACTCCGCCATGAAAAGGGACAGCGCAAGCGGAGACAGCTTTGACATAGCAACCATAACCGAAAAGGGCTATCGTGAATTAGGCGATGAAGAAAAGAAAAACATTCTAGGGGGCTCCTGAGGAGCGATAAATAAGCGTGCCAGAATCTGGGAAAAACAAGGCGGAAATAAGCCAATACATACTTGAACATATCCCGCAACAAGCTGAAGTCACCCGCATCGAGTTCGAAGGCCCAGCTCTGGCGGTTTACATGAAAAAGCCGGAGATCCTAGTTGAACAAAGTTACATCATTGCAGATATCGTCAACTTCATTAGGAAAAGAATAGTTTTGCGTTCCGACCCTTCCGTAAGATTGGACGAGAAAGGTACAGAGAGAACCATAAATGAAATAGTTTCTCCGGAAGCAGAGATCACGAGCGTAAATTTTGATCCAAGCCTCGGTGAAGTAGTTATAGAAGCTAAAAAGCCAGGCATGGTCATTGGAAAAAATGGAGGCGTCTTACAAGAGATAGTCAAACAGACACGATGGAGACCTCGTATTCTAAGGAGCCCTCCTATACCATCCAAAATCATAGCTCACATGCGCCATTTTCTTTACTCAGAAAGCAAAGAACGGGAGAGAATACTTCGCACGGTCGGCGAAAGAATTTTCAGACCTATAGTCCATGAGGCTGGAGACGTTCGAATTACCGCCTTGGGCGGCTTCCAAGAAGTAGGAAGATCAGCCATACTCGTGCAAACAAGGGAAAGCACTGTGTTGCTAGACTGCGGCATCAACCCAGGTTCCTCAAATTCCCTCAATGCTTTTCCAAGACTTGATATCCCACAATTTGATCTAGACGCTTTAGACGCCGTTGTCATAAGCCACGCCCACTTGGATCACTGTGGATTTCTTCCTTTTCTATTCAAATACGGATATGACGGGCCGGTTTACTGCTCAGCTCCTACTTCAAGCCTCATGACTTTGCTTCAATTAGATTACCTCGATGTTTTAAACAAACAGGGACTAATGTCGCCTTATGATCAAAAAGATGTGCGGGATACCGTGTTACATACCGTTCCGTTGCGATTTGGCGCCGTGACTGATATAGCGCCGGATATTCGTCTAACTTTACACAATTCTGGGCACATTCTTGGCTCATCTCTAATTCATTTACATATCGGCGAGGGGCTACACAACATGGTTTATACTGGTGATTACAAGTATGGCCAAACGATGCTTCTTGAACCCGCTGTGACGATGTTTCCAAGGGTCGAGACCATAATAACGGAAAGTACGTATGGGTCTCCGAGAGACGTGATGCCTTCAAGAATGGAAACTGAAGAAAGACTTGCGGCAGTGATTAATGAAACCTTGGATCGGGAGGGTAAAGTGCTGATTCCAGTTCCGGCGGTGGGAAGAGCTCAAGAAATTATGCTGGTCATCGATGGGTACATGCGGCGAGGACTACTGAAGGAAGCACCCGTGTTCATAGAGGGCATGATCTCTGAAGCAACCGCCATTCACACAGCTTATCCTGAATATTTAGCAAGGGGAGTTCGAAACAGCATCCTGTATGAGGGAATCAACCCCTTCCAATCAGACTACTTCACCATGGTAGAGCATCCTAGTGCAAGAGAAGAAATTGTGGAAGGTGAGCAATGCATCGTCATAGCAACTTCAGGTATGCTGGAAGGTGGACCCGTAATAGACTATTTTAAACGTTTGGCAGCGGACAAATGCAATACGATAATTTTCGTTAGCTATCAAATTGAAGGAACCATGGGACGGAGAATTCAGAAGGGCTTAACCGAAGCGCCCATCATAAACAGCGATGGAAAAATTGAAGTTATGAAAGTGAACTTGCAGGTTGAATCCGTTGAAGGATTTTCCGGACACTCGGACAGGAGGCAACTCGTCAGCTACATCCGGCGGGTCAAGCCTAAACCTGAGCGAATAATTGTGGTTCATGGCGAAAAAGCGAAGTGCCTAAGCATGGCCAACCTCTTTCAGAGAAAGTATAAAGTTGAAACGATCGTGCCAGAGGTTCTAGAAACAGTCAAGCTGCGGTAGCTGCCTTTTCTTTCGGACCAACGGTTTTTTCCCGCCAAATCGTAACAAAACTTGGCACCATAACCACGCGCTCTTCGCCTAAACGCGCGATGTCTCCTCCGATGGATTTGGTAAATTCGTATAGCTCGTTTACCGCCTTTTTGACGTCTTCAACGCTTTTTTTCGCTAGGGGAGTAACTCTTAATATGAGTATGTTTCCCGACTTCAGTTCATCCTTGATAACTTCCACGTCGTCGAGGGTACGTAATGGCAGAGCTTTCAAGTAAGCTTTCTTTCGGGCTTTTTTGTTTTCCGATCCGGAGGATGACAAGCCGCGCCCACTTCCTTAACTAGTGTAGTTACAGCTTTTTACTTTAAACATTTTTCATTGGAGACGTCCCCCGAATTCCCCAACCTCCCCTTTTTTTCTGAATTATTTGGGAGCGCGCGGTGGTGAGAAGTAATGGGTGTGCAGACGCTTACGTGTGAGGGTTGTGGTAGCAAATGGTCTGTCATAGGTGTTGGCAACCGGATCGTGGCTAGACTTGTTGAGTGTCCTTTGTGCGCGGAAAAAGAGGCGGGTGCAGTAGCATAGTTTTCTAGAGGAATCTTCTATTGCCCAGCAGCCCCGTTAGAAGTCAAAAAGTTTTGCGTCAGAAGTCAAAAGTCAAATTTTACTTCTGATACTAATTAAACTAATGTTGAATGCGCGCGCGTGCGCACGGTTTTAATGAATAGAAAAAAGCCAATCAATGAACCAACCAGAAGTATGCCAACGGGAATAATTCTTAAATATCCCCATGACTGTTTCAAAAAACAGAGTCAGTGAATGAAGATGCTTCCGACGCTCTTCTTTCTGAACCCCAAACGTCTTAATCCACAACCATTTTTGTCTAGTTATGCATGCATGTGCGCATCATGTCCTTTTGCTGCAAATATTTCATAGTTTAGAGATAATGTCGGCGGTGTAGACCAATTATTTAATTCTACTTTTTAGAACATCTAACATTCTCCACATGATAAACTTCTGATAATTTTTTTAGTCGAATAGCCTTAAATCAGATATTTTCCATATCCCAAGTGTCGAGATATAGGGAGTTCAAGCTTTTGAGCGTTGACTTAGAGTCTCTTCATAGAATTCTTAAACATCCAATCAGGCGTAGGATTGTGCTAACGCTCCATGAAAAGCAGGAGTTGACATATGTAGATCTGATGAATTTTTTGGAAGTCGAAAATACGGGAAAATTCAACTATCACCTTAAGATCCTAGGCGACCTGATCGAGAAGAACGAAAGCGGAAAGTATCGTCTAACCGATAAGGGAAACTTAGCCTCGCAGTTGCTCCTAAGATTCCCAGAAAAATCATACAAGCCTATACCTTTGCGTGGAGGAGACGCTATCCTAATAGGATGTGTTGGCTTTCTCCTCGCGTTATTCAATCCTGGATTCTGGGGTCTGCCATTATTCGGTATAACAGTAGGCTTACTGGGTCTAGTTTATGCCTTGATGACTCCAGGTGGTGTAATGTGGTTGATGACTGTAAAACGTACGATTTCTCATGACCTCTACGATCTGTTCAAACCTCCCCTCGTCACATCCGCCCTATTTGTGCTTTTAGTAGTCATAATTACATTTCTTGACATCAGATTATCATTCACCTTTTCAGATCAGGAGTTTGTTCTGTTTATCCCCCTTCCATCCTTCATAATTGGCAATGTGGCTTTCAGCTTCCTAGGCATTGGAATCTTCGAGATAATCTACAGAGCCAGAACGAAGCATTTAATATGAAACCATGCGTGCCTTGGTTCATACATAGGATACAGACTTTGACTTCAGGTTCTGGACTGTTAATTACACACATATCTTAATATGTGAGCAAGTGTATTGTGTTAATAGGTAGAATTTTCGTAGAGAATATTGACAAAAGGCTTTCACTGCGTTTTGTCGTTTATCTTGACCATTCTACTAAGAAAACGTGAGGTGAAAATTGTGAAATTAGCAAGTAAAAAGTTAAGCAGACCAGCACAATCGTGGATCAACAGAGTGGTGAGAAGGCATCCGCCTAAAGTAGGCTATCATTCTGAACTGAGAGATTGGGTGCAACATGTCATATTGGAAGCAGAAAAGAACAAGGACTTCGAGAAGAAGGGCCAATTCCTAAGTCTTCTAAAAGATCTTAACGTTGTCTAGGCTAATTGCAAGTGCATAGGGGGATTTATGATTTGTCTCTTTCCGGGCTTCAATTTAAAATGCGTTACAGAATTGCTTTTAAAATTGAGAAAGCGGGAGCCACTTCAAAAGAGAAAGCTGTGACGATTGAAGAGGCTGAGTTAGACTTGGAAGAACAACAATGGCTTGATTATTTTGCTGGAGGTTTCCTTAGCACAATAAAGAAGACAGAAGACAAACGATATTACATCTAGAAACGCGCACGAGTTGCGAAGCACTTTAGGTTACGGTTTTTGCCGTTTAAGATAGGCAACTGTAAATAGTCTACCATCTTCTAGGCGAATATTTTGAATGCCTACTAATTCCCATCCATCTTTCCCTAAAACGTTTAACTCGTTTTGGACGCCGTCTATTACGGGTTTTCTTTCTGCTGTGAGACGGTCTACGTGAACCCTCGTCGTTAGCGGAAGCACTTTGTACTCCCATTTCACCAATTTAGTCACATCCCCCAACACTAATAATGTTCAATGAAACAGTAAATATCTTTGCTTCGAATGACATTTCTCTCTGTGAATGTCTTCAACTACATCTTACGCTATCCATTTATAGTTGTTTCGCTTTAGACTCCCACACAAAGGTTAATTAGGAGGGCGGGTGTAACAGGGGCTAAGCAGTTAGGCGCTTTCCGAAAAGGGTAGAACGGTTACAGACGTTTTTACTTTTTCTACAAGGCAATTCTAGCTGACAAAACAAGCGAGGTGATAGAATGTCATATTCATACAGTGGAAGAAGATTTGGAAGCAATGGACCTAGATTCAACATGAAGAAACCCGTTGAAGTTGACAAGGAATACGAAGCCGAAATCGAGGACATAAGCAGAAGAGGCGACGGCATCGCAAAAATCGAAGGCTTCATCATATTTGTGCCAAAC
>JAOUPL010000137.1 GCA_029879825.1 Candidatus Bathyarchaeota archaeon | reverse complement strand
GCGCGCGCAGGCTCTGTTATGCCTTCTTTTGCTTAACTTGTTTGAGCGTTTCTCCACATTTTTTGCAGTATACTGCTTCTTCTATGTTCCTTGTTCCACAATTGGTGCAATAGAAGCCTTTGGACACGGTCATTGGGGTTCTTTGGCTTTCATATTCTAGGAGATCTGTTAACAGCAGTATTCCTTGGATCACTAGAAATAATCCTACTATCCATACGAGAAGGCTAGGGAAAACTACGACCATTATTCCGAAAATGATGCATACTATTGCTAGCATAGGCTTTGAAATTGTTATTCCGATTCTTTTCAATCCCTTATCTACGTAATCAGCCATAGATTTTTTCTCCTAAAAGGGATTCGAACGTTGGGCTTTTTAGCAATTATGAAACTAGAATCAATATTCTGGTTCTACTGGAGCTTCCTGAAGGATCTTTTGTCTGTTATGGCTTTTCCTTTGCATCTCCTGCAATTATTTTTCCATATTTAGGATAATGATTTTTCGTATTGATTTCAATCTCTTAAAAATTTTAAGAAACAAAACTAAGACATATAACGATTTGAATGTCGAAAGAGAAACCTAGAAAGAGAACCAAAATCAAAGGCCACTACATGCAGGTGAGACAACGTTCTACCGAGAAGGGAAAGAAAGGAACAATAATGGCAAAATGGAAATCCGACAAAAGCGGAAAAAAGCGGATATACAGGTGTAAGCTCCCGATAAGCAGCAGATTGCAAAGATTCTGTGGACACAAGAAAGCAGGCTCACATTGCCTAGAAGGTGGAGATCGGAGAAATATATGCCCACAACTTGTCACAGCGTACCAGTAGTTTGACTTGATGAAAGAATAGCGAAAAAGTCATCACTGTTACCCTATGCATGTTTCCGCCGCGCTAGTTATTCAAATAGAACGACGCTGTCTCAGAGAGCGACTGTGCATCTCGGATGTGAAGAGGCGATCCTTCTAGCCTTATTCTTGAGATGCCCCATCGGTCTCGACCCAGCTAAACTTCCTCTGGAGAGTCTTCGGGTAGTACAACTTCCAGTCGTAGTTGACTTTTTTTCCCCATTCGTAGTAGATTCGGGGGTCGATGTAGCTCTTCAGGGATGTCGCGAGGTTGTAGTCGCGGGTCTCCTTCTGGGTCTCTATCTTGAGCCTCAATTTTTCTATCGCCGCTTTATCACGTTGTCTCCGACTCTCCAGTCTCTGCCCTAGCTTTTTCATCCGCTCTACGTGCTTTGTCCTCATCTCCCTGAGACGTTGTTTTTGGCGTGCCCCAGCCTCTCGCTGACGGCTAATGCGTCTCTTCAAGACGCGGATGGGTTTACCTTGTTGCTTCCTGTCTGTGAGTTGACGTCGATAAGTCTCCAGCTTATCTTTAATCGCCTTCAGCCTTTCCTTCTGTTTCCTCATCCGCTCCGTGTATCTCTCTTCTCGCTCCCTAGCTTTCTGCCTTAGCTTAAGCTGGGCCTCCTTCGCTCGTTCCTTCAGAGCCTTGACGCGGTCTTTCTTCTTTTCTATATATGCTTTCCAAGTCTTGGGGATGGTGCGCCGGTGGTTGCAGACCTTGGCGGCCTCGAGGTTGGCTGTGGTGGCGACATATTTCTTCACGTATTCAGGGTGTCCACGTTCGGCTGGAGTCTTTTTTAGCTTCGTCTCGACGGCTTCAGACGCATAGCAGGTGCGGAAGACCTTTGCTGAGAGTCCAGTCATCACCTCAGCGAGGAATTCGCTCACATGCTTTGAGCCGACGCCATCGAAAAGGGTGGACCTCGCGTTCGCTGCGAACTCCGTGAGGTTTCTTATTACATTTTCTGGAAGTTCGACCCTGAAGACATGAGGCACAGAGTCCTTTCCAAGGAAATTGAAGGTTACAGTTCCGTCGCCGTTGGAGTGAATGTGCTCCGATCTAAGAGTTGAAGCACCGACAGTGTCCGCCTCGTCAGGGTCCTTCTCGTCGCCAACTCTGATCTTCAGCTTATCAATAAGAAAACAGACCGTCGCTGTCTTCCTTCGTCTTAGATCGTCAGCGTCGAGGTTCTCTAAGATGTGCCTTTGGATCCGTATAAGGTCCCGGCGGAGCTCCCTCGCCATGTCAAACTTCTCGATATCTTTCCTCTGTTTCAGGACGCTGGAGTCGGAGAACCAGACGTATTTCGTCTTGCCGCTGAGTTTGTCGCACCATCGGGCGATCCACATGGCGTCGGGCTGCCAAACTATGGCCTTCCAGTCGCCCGTCGGCCTATGAGCATCCAACGAGAGATTGAGTTCGATGTCCTCCTCCCGAGGCCCCACCTTCCAGCGACCCCTTAGGGGGTGTTTCCCTCGACCCATGAAGATGGAGCTGGGTTCGACGGCATAGTTGGCCACATCTATCTTGACGCCGTCAACCCAAGCATATCCATAGCGCTCCATGTTCGCCTCTCTATGAGCTTTCCTCTGAGCCGCCAGCTGTCTCTTCTCCTCCTTGGAGAAGTTGGCCTTCCAGCCTCGCTCCTTTTCAACGAAAGAAACAACCTCGGAGTAGTCGACGTCGCCGGGTTTGACATCAACGCCGAGCTTTTTTGCGAAGTCACGGTGGAAGTTCTTGGCGAAGACAGAGTCCTCGACGTATGGAGTCCCCATTTTCTTAGCCCAGGCGAGAGCCATTTCCTCTTGCTCCGGTGTCAGCTCAATGTTCTCAGATCTCACCTTGATTGTTAGACCTTTTCCCTCGTATCGCGGTGGAACAAGAACACCGTTATGATGGAGCTGCTTCATTCGGGTTTTCCGCCTGATTAGATTCATATACCGGGAAAGGGGGAGACTTAAACCTTGCTTCCCTCTACGGAGTCCACGTCTTAAAGCTTCTAGTGCATAGGAATCATCTCTAACACTCTGAGAATTATCGAGCTACTCAACTTTGATGAAGAGGGATAGTTTCAAAGGGAGATTAGATCTTGCTCGCCCGCATTTTACTTTTCCCAGAACTTTCTTATTTTTTTGGCACAATCGATCGGGTTCAGTGCGATTTTCATTTCTTTCTGGTAGTAGCTTGGAAGTTGTTGTTTGACGCTTGGGCGAGTGACGCGTTCATCCAAAATTACTATGCATCCTTTGTCGGTAGCTGACCGGTGGACTCGTCCGCAGGT
>JAOUPL010000136.1 GCA_029879825.1 Candidatus Bathyarchaeota archaeon | reverse complement strand
AGCACGAGCGTTCGTGAGCGATTGGAATAAGAGGTTTGAATGTGGTAGAGATTGAAATCCTTGAAAAAACCGATGGTTACATGCGGTTTATTGTTAAAGGAGTTAATGTGCCTTTGGTAAATGCGTTGCGTAGAATCATGCTCACTGAGGTCCCTGCGATGGCCATAGATGAATTGGTTATCCTCGAAAACTCTTCTATGCTCAACGACGAAATTCTCGCCCACAGAATGGGATTAATCCCCCTCAAAACAGACTTGGATTCCTACAATCTTCCCGAAGAGTGTGGCTGCAAAAGCGAGTTTGGATGCAACCTCTGTCGCTTAACTTTGACCCTGGAAGCTGAAGCCACGGAAAAAACAATAACGGTTTATTCCAGAGATTTGAAGTCAGAGAACCCCGACGTCACACCGGTTAGCGAAAAGATTCCAATAGTGAAGTTGGCTCTAGAACAAAAAATAAAATTGGAAGCATACGCCCGGCTGGGTAAGGGAAAAGATCACGCGAAATGGCAACCCGTCTCTATGTGTACCTACAAGTATCTGCCGCAAGTTAAAATCGATTTAGAGCGATGCAATGCATGCGCCGAATGCGTAGAGTTATGCCCAGAAAGGGTTCTCGTCGACATGGAGGAAGGGATAAAAACTCAAAACGTAATCGAATGCACCCTTTGCATGGATTGTGTGGACGCTTGTCCACAAAATCCGCCGGCCGTCGAAATATCTTGGGACAAAGAAGCCTTCGTTTTTGAAATCGAATCCACCGGCGCTCTTCCGGCTGAACGAATAGTGCTTGAAGCTCTCAAAATTCTTGACAAAAAAATTAAGGATTTATCTAATCAATTAAAAAAGGGAAGAAAAAGTGAAGAAAGTTAGAGCAACCAATCCAGAGCTGATTACGCTCATTCAATCTTTAAGAAAAAAATCCCGCGAAAATCAAGTGGCGATATGGCGTTACTTAGCCGATCGTGTATCAACTTCTAGAAGAAGACGCATAGCTGTAAACGTGAGTCGATTGAACCGTCACACGAAAGAAGGAGAAACCGTGGCGGTTCCAGGTAAAGTGTTGGGCGCTGGAATAGTTGATCACCCCATCAACGTAGCTGCTTTTGCCTTTTCCGACCAAGCGCGATCAAAAATTCTAGAGGCCAAGGGAAAATGCTTTTCAATCAAAGCCTTAATTGAGGAAAACCCAAAGGGCACCAACGTGAAAGTCATCGGGTGAATTGAAATGGCTTCCGAAAACGCTGTGATTATCGACGCGAAGGGGCTGATTCTTGGTCGAATGGCAAGCATCATAGGCAAACGCCTCCTCCAAGGCGAAACAATCATTGTCGTGAACGCTGAAAAGGCAGCAATATCTGGAAAGAGACTAAGCAGGGTCAGGGAAGCCAAAACGTTCCTCGAAGTTGGTCACCCAGGAAAGGGGCCTTACCACCATAGGAGACCCGACAGAATTGTTCGAAGAACCATCCGTGGTATGCTTCCTAGGAAGAAGCCTAAGGGGCAACAAGCATACAAAAGACTTAAGGTTTACCTCAGCACACCTCCAGAACTTGAGAATAAAGAAGCCCAAACAATACTTGAAGCCAGCGCAGAAAAATTAAAATGCCCATATATAACCGTTGGAGAACTTGCTAAAGAGATCGGATGGACCCCAGAAGGTGAATAAAATGTCAAAAGCCAGAAAAGTTTTGGTATTAACCGGAAAGCGAAAAACTGCCATAGCCCGAGCAACAGTCAAAGCTGGAAAAGGAAGAATCCGCGTAAATAATATCCCTGTAGAGATTTTTGAACCAAAACTCGCCCGCGACAAAATAATGGAGCCTATTCTCCTAGTAGAAGATGAAGTGTGGAAACAAGTTGACATCAACGTTAAGGTGTCCGGCGGAGGCTTCATGGGGCAAGCTGAAGCTGCCCGAGTAGCCATCGCCAAAAGTCTACTAAAGTGGACAAAGAGCACCCGTCTTGAAACAGCCCTCCGCGATTACGATCGAACCATGATTGCAGGCGACCCCAGGAGAACAGAACCCAAAAAGTTTGGAGGTCCCGGTGCAAGGGCTAGGGATCAAAAAAGTTACAGATAAACACCGTCAGATGCGTGGCATCAAGTTAGTCCAAAAGCGTCAAGAAGCTTAAACTAAAATGAAGCCGAAACGTATAAGTAGGAAGGAAATGCTCGGAAACACTTTATTATTTGAAAGTTAGAATGATGAAAAGGAGGTTGAGTTAAAATAATCATACCCTTACGTTGCTTCACATGTGGCAAGCTAGTCGGAGACAAATGGGAAGACTTCACCAGAAGAGTAAAAGCAGGAGAAGACGCAAAGAAGGTTCTAGACAGTTTAGGGGTGACACGGTATTGCTGTCGCCGCATGCTACTGTCTCACGTAGAGATCGCCGACGAAATTCTCAAGTTTTATGAAGAGAAAGGAAGAAGGAAACAACTCAAACCATTTTGATGGGCGATAAATATGTCATCCATCATCGAAGACATCATGGCTCGAAAGATTTTCAACAGTCGAGGAGAGGAAACGCTGGAAATTGACATAATAACCACAGCGGGGTTTGGAAGAGCCTCTGCCCCAGCTGGCGCCAGCAAGGGCAAGGCTGAGGTGGCTCCGTATCCAGAAGGAGGAGTAGATGAAGCGATAAAGAAGGCAGAAGAATTAATTGTCCCCGAGCTAATTGGCATGGACGCAACTGAACAAGAAGAAATCGATATTCTTCTTCACGAAATTGACGGAACAACAGACTTTAGAAATGTCGGAGGAAACACGGCTTTCGCTGTCTCCTTAGCTACGGCGGAAGCTGCCGCAACCTCCTATGACATGCCATTGTTCCAACATCTTGCCGGCTATCTTGCAAACGAGCTTCCATATCCCCTTGGAAATGTTTTAGGTGGAGGAAAACACGCCTTCGGAAAGGCGCCAGACATACAAGAGTACTTAGTTATCCCCCTTGAGGCATCCACCTTTTCGGATGCGGCGAAAGCCAACATTTTGGTTCATCAAAAAGTTGGTTCTTCTCTCAAAAAAGCAGACAAAACGTTCACCGGAGGAAGGGGAGATGAAGGAGCTTGGGCTCCCAACATGAAAAATGAAGAAGCCTTAGAAATTGTGGTGAAGGCTTGCGAAGAGGCTTCAAGGGAACTAGGAGTTGAATGCAGAGCAGGCC
>JAOUPL010000134.1 GCA_029879825.1 Candidatus Bathyarchaeota archaeon | reverse complement strand
TAGGCTCGGTAACATTTATAGAAAGGAAGAAGTTTCATCAACTCTCGGTCTCCAGAATACTTGACATATCTTTTGACGAAGAAGTTAGACAGATCGGTTCGTTCTTTGAAGTCTAAGTCCATGGCCAAGAAGGCAATGTCGGAGGCAACGTCAGAATACCTAAATCTTTCGTTAAACTCTATCGCGTCGAAAACGTAGATTCGATCTGTAACAAAGATGTTACCTGAATGGATGTCCCCGTGACAATCTCTGACTCGGCCCTCCGTCACCCTCTTCCCAAAAAAGGGCACATTTCTCTTCATGAAAGCGTCGATTCTTTCACGGACCAGTTTGAAATCCTTCACGGAAATCGTTTCGCCGACGAACTCCTTAGCCTGCTGGAAATTCTCCTTCCAATTGGTTTCTATTATCCCCAAGGAGCCAAACTCGCTTATCCTCCTATTCGTTTCCGCCTTTGAATGGAAATCCTCGACGATCTTCGCTATTCTGCCAACGAGTTTGCCATTCACCTTGTTTTCTTCGAGAAGTCTGCTCATCATCCTTTCTTGAGGCATCTTCTTCATCTTCACAGCAAACTCAACCGTTTCTCCTTTGCCTTTTATCTTGATAACGTTTGATCTGTTGATGGGAACAACTTCCAAGTACATGTCTCCGCACAGCCGTCTGTTGAGCTCCAATTCTTTTTCGCAGAAGAAACGCCTCTTTTCGAGGGTCGTGAAGTCCAGGAAACCGAGGTCTACAGCCTTCTTCACCTTGTAGACAAAGTTACTGGTTAGAAAGACGAAGGATATGTGGGTCTGCATCAGTTCAATTTGACCTGGTTCTTCATCATAAGCTTCTGGCTTCATTAGAGCTTCCACAACTTGCTTCTGAATCAATGGAATCTGCCTCTATTAGGGCGTTTGGCCAACTTTTTCTGTTGTAGATAAGACTTCAATGAACCATATAGAAATATCCCCACAAGGAGCCCCAAAAGTAGCCGTGAACCCGGAAAAGCCGAGGCCAAGCCAATTCATCTAAAAGACATAAGGTTAACAGGAAAACATTTTCATCCAAAAAGATTTGAGAGAAAAAACTATGCACTTCAAGCCATCTAAGATCTTGATTACTGGCGGTGCGCGCGCACAGGTGGAGCTGATGGATGTCGCGGCTGGTTGGAAGATGTGAAAATCATGCTTCTTTCAATAGGCAAGCTTATGAAAACAGAATGGAAACCAGAACACAAGAGTGAACAAGCAGTTAGGTTTACTGGTAAAACAATTTTAAAAGAGCGATAACACTTGCCCCCAGAAGAGATTTGAAGACATAAAACATATAAACGAGCATTCTCCAGTTGAATCAGCACAATAGGACTGAATAAAATGCCAAAATGGGGCTACTCAATAACCGAACTAGATTCGGATAGAACCGTGAAAGCTAGCGGACGCGAGTTGAGAGTATCCCCAAAACACGCAAGAGAAGTATGTAAGACAATAAAAGGAATGAAACTTGATCAAGCCAAGGAATATCTTCAACAGGTTATTTTAAAGAAGAAACCTGTTCCCTTCCGTCGATACAAAAAGAAGGTAGGCCACCGCCATGGAATAGAAAAAGCCTACGCTGGCAGATATCCAGTCAAGACTGCACAAAAAATCTTGAGAGTTCTAGAAAGCGCCGAAGTAAACGCTGAATACAAGGGACTCGACGTAGAAAGACTTCGAATAATTCACGCGTCAGCCTATCCAGGAATGAAGATAAAAAGATACATTGAACGAGCCTTCGGACGATCATCACCACGCTTCGAAACCCTTTGCCACGTAGAACTTGTCTTAGAAGAAATAGAGGGAACCTAATTGTCTGCAGTCAAGCACTTTATAGATGAATCAGTGAAAAAAGCAGAAATCGACGAATTTTTGCGAAACGAATTCGAGAGGGCAGGATACGGAGGCGTAAGCATCACAAAAACTCCGCTTGGAACTCACATAGTAGTATACACCATGCGCCCAGGCTTGGTCATTGGAAGAGGCGGAGAAACCATAAGGGAACTCGCAAGAGTACTTGAGGAAAAGTTCCAGCTTCCTAACCCCCAGATTTCTGTGGCTGAAATCGAAATTCCAGAACTCATCGCCTATGTTGTAGCGTCACGAATCGCCTCAGCTTTGAAACGAGGCGTCCACTATCGAAGATCTGGATATTGGGCCCTAAACCAAATCATGGAAGCGGGAGCACTAGGTGCAGAAATCATCATAAGTGGAAAGTTACGAACGGACAGAGCTCGATACGAAAAATTTCGAGCAGGATACCTGCCCAAAAGCGGAGAACCCGCAAGGAAATACCTGAGAAAGGCGGAGGTATCCGTCCAATTGAAACCTGGCATTTTGGGAGTAAAGGTACGAATAATGCCTCCTGAAGCAAAGTTTCCTGATCAAGTGCAGATAGTTGAAGAAGAAATAGTAGAAGAAGAGAAAGAAACTGAAACAGCCAACGTTACGACTGAAGAAGCAGGGGAGGCTGGATAATAACATGCCGATCTTAAGGATAAAAGACATTCGGGCTATGTCTTCTGAGAAACGTGAAGAAAAGATAGCAGAGCTACGAACAGAACTAGCAAGATTGAAAACAATGGTCAAGGCAGGAGGGTCTATCGACAACCCCTCTCGGATACGAGAATTGCGCAAAACGATCGCTCGCATTCTCACCATTGAAACCGAAGAAAGACAAGCGAAGGAGAAGAAACGATGAAGGTCACGCCAGCCATAGTTCAACAAGAACTAATTGGACTCAACGTAAAGGTTGTTAGAAGCTCCCATCCCGGGTACGTGGGGATTGAAGGCGAAGTGCTTGACGAAACCCGCAACACTATCTTAATACTGCATAAAAACAAGAAAAAATCCGTCATAAAAAATACGTCAGTTTTTGATTTCACCATGCAGGACGGAACGCTCGTAGAGATAGACGGGAAAGCGATCATCGGGCGACCTGAAGTTCGAGTCAAGAAACGAGTTAGGAGGCTGTGGTAAATGGCAACTCTCTCTTCGAAAAAACCGAGGAAAACATGCGACGACCATAACTGTCCCTTCCACGGAGCCCTTTCGGTAAGAGGACATGCGCTGGAGGGAGTTGTCGTCAGCGCCAAGATGGACAAAACAGTCATCGTTCGACGTGACTATCTAAATTACGTGCCAAAATTCAAACGTTACGAACGGAGGCACAGCCACATACCCGCCCATAACCCTCCCTGCATAAACGTCAAAG
>JAOUPL010000133.1 GCA_029879825.1 Candidatus Bathyarchaeota archaeon | reverse complement strand
TCTATAATCTGCTTCGCAGAGAGAGGATTCGTGACGCTGCCCGAGGCGTTTTATTTGATGGGTTAGGCGAGAAATCGATAGTCTTCTATCTGAACAAGCAAGTCGCTTACGCAGGACACATTTCATTTTCAAAACCCGTTGCAGAATCCCCTTTAGGACCCATCAAAGTTCAAATCCGATGCGACAACCCTCGAGAACTCATTGAATGGCTTGCGCCGAAAACAACCTAACGGTTGCGATTTGCCAAAGCGTTTATTAGCCCTTTTAGGTAAGAGAGACTTTCTCTAAACAACAAAGGTAAGCATATTTGTCGTGGTCAACGTGCCCAAACCAGAGATCGGCTTATCAACGCTCTTCTGTCTCGGAGAACCTTTCCCCTCCCTCTTGAAACATCTTCGTGAAGTTGATGTACGTCACGTAGAGGTCGTTGACGAGGGCTCGCACGCCCTTAACAACAGGAGGATCAAAAGCTTGAAAAAGATGACTGAGGCGCGCGATCTGGACTTTGTAGTTCATGCACCTTTTGCGGGAATAAACATAGCAGTTCCCAGCCCAGTTTTGCGCCGGACTATTTTGAAGCGCCTAGAACAATCAATTTTTTACGCGGGTCAACTTGATTGTCGATTGTGGTTGTTTCATCCTGGTCTTCAAACCGGCGTCAGCCACTTTTATCCTGGACGGGATTGGCAACTAAACTTGGATTCTGTACGCACTTTGTTGAAGATTGCCAGAAAGGAGGGCGTTGAAATAGCCATTGAGAATGTTCCGGAACCCTTTCCGTTTGTCATGAAAAACGTACAAGACTTTTCCCGTTTCTACGGTGAACTTGACGACGATATAGGAATGGTGCTTGACGTAGCGCACGCCAACTTAAATCGCCAAATTCAAGATTTCATTAGGCAGTTCCCTGAAAAGATCGTGCACGTGCATGTGAGCGACAACGATGGAGTTCATGACTTGCACCTTGGAATAGGATACGGAACCATCGATTGGGAAACTGTTGCGAAGGAGATCAAGAAGGCTGAGTATAGCAATTTCATCATGTTGGAATCTATAGAATACGTGGAAGAAAGCCTTCAAACTTTACGCAGACTTTTTGCTTAACTAAAAGATTTGTACGAGTTTGACTTCTCTAATGAATGCGGTGGTTGTGGAACTTGATAAACAGAAACTTGATTGGAAGATGCGGTTTATACTGTGGTGCGTGTTCAATTTACAGGGCGTATGAAGACTCAAGTAAACTTCAAGAAGCTTTGGCAAGAAAGCATAATTGTTCGCCGGAAGATGTTCGATGCGAAGGATGCCAAACAGTGACAAGGAAGGGTTGGAGTGGCGAAGAGAACTGGGGTAGAAATTGCAAAATAGTCAAGTGTCTTGATGCAAAGGGGTTAAACTTCTACTATGAATGTGGCAATTATGAACAATGTGAGAAATTCGGAGAACTTTTCGATTCGCATTTGCAATATGGTGAAAACTTAAGGGAGAACTTGAACAAAATCAAGGCTGGTAAGAATGAACAATGGTTTGAAGAAGAAGATAAAAAATGGAGATGCCGCAACTGCAACAAACCAATTTCTATTTACTTGACAGAATGCCATTGGTGCGGCGCAAAATTGAGGTAAAAGTCAACGGATTTCCTTCCCTTAAGCGTCTAAAAGAGGAAGATTTATTTTCATGAAATCTTCAGCTAAGGCCGCGTGAGGGAAAATCTTCCTTGCCTGTTCCAGCAATGGACTTGGGTCCTTGTACCGTGCGCTTATGTGAGTCAAAACCAGCCATTTCGCCCCCGCTTTTTTCGCAGTCTCCGCTGCTTGACTAGGCGTGGAGTGGCCGTCTTCACGAGCCCTTTCCCATAATTCATCATCAAAGGTGGCGTCGTGGATCAGCAAGTCTGCGTTTTCAGCGAATTTCACAAGATTTTTTGATGGTCTAGTGTCCCCCGTGTATACTATCTTCCTTCCGGGACGGGGAGAACCCAAAACCTCTTCCGGCCTTACCAATCGCCCATTCGGAAGCTTAATCACTGAACCGCGTTGAAGCTTTGACCATGATGGTCCCTCAGGAACTCCGAGAGACTCGGCCTTCTCCGGATGAAACCTTCCCGGTCGAGGCTTCTCTACTAACGCGTAAGCTAAGCTAGGAGTCACATGGTCGGCCCAAGTGGCGTGCACTTCATATTCTTTTTCCGCACATATGACGCCGGCTTCTTTTATTTCAGAGACTTCGATGGGAAAGGCGAGGGTGAAATGAACCGTTTGCTTTATTGCCTCCACAAACGCTATGATTCCTGCTGGCCCGTAAACCTCCAGTTTCCTCTCCCTATCCAGCAAAGACATGGTTTGAAAAAGCCCAGGCAAACCAAGCATGTGGTCTCCGTGCATGTGGGTGACGAAAACCTTTGTTTTTCGATGAAAGCCTACGCCAGCTTGAATCATCTGCCTCTGGATGCCTTCGCCGCAGTCGAAGAGGAGAAGTTCGTTTTTTCTTCGAATTGCGACGGCTGGCAATCCTCTTTGAGGAGTTGGAATGCTTCCAGCAGTTCCGAGAAAGATTACACGCAAGTCTGTCAACCTTTTACACGCTCATATAAAAGTATACTCTGTTCCGTTTTATTGGTACCCCTCCCAAGTTCGTTACTTTTATTAGAAATGGCATACCTTGATTCGTCTCAACTAAGAATAAGGATGCTAGAAGAAGGGGGCTTCAAGGGCGTGATCAAGGTGAATTCCGCGCCTTTGGATTTGGTGTTTAATCCGAGAACAGTGGCTCTAATTGGCGCCTCGGAAAACGAACTCAAATCCGGAGGAATGTTCCTAAACAGCTTTATTGATTGCGGACTTAAAAGCGAGTTGTTCTTGGTTAATCCACGGGGTGGAGAAATTCGAGGCCTCAAAGTGTATCCAAGCGTGTTGGATGTTCCAAAGGAAATTGATTTGGCCATAATTGCGATACCCGCCTCGGTTACACCCAAAGCCGTTGAAGATTGCTCCAAAAAAGGAGCTAAGTTCATTGTGGTTCACGCCGCTGGATTTGGAGAAATGGGCACCGAAGGTAAGAAGATAGAAGAAAAGATGATGCAAGTTGCTAGAAGGGGAGGGTCCCGCATCATCGGCCCAAACTGCATGGGTATATACTGTCCAGAAACAGGATTTAACACGGTTGTTCCCTACATTGGAGGATTAACCGAAGAGAGTGGAGATGTTGCTCTCGTCGCCCAAAGCGGTTGGGTTTGTGAGTACGTTATGCTCATAGGT
>JAOUPL010000002.1 GCA_029879825.1 Candidatus Bathyarchaeota archaeon | reverse complement strand
TGCCCCCCGGCAACAGTCAGAACATCTGGCTTCACTTTTTTCGCTGTTTCCAAGGTTCGGACGGCAACGTAAGTATTGCAGGTTGCAAGGGCGCTCGAAGCGACAACATCGGGGTTAAAAGATTCAACATGCCTTTCTAGTCCCTTCCAATCCAAACGTTCGGCATTGCAATCCAACACATTTATCTCCACATCCTTGCATTCGCTTTCAAGGAAAGCCGCAAGTTGAAGAATTCCATAGGGCGGTGGCAGATACTCTCCCATAACAAACCAGTAATCCTTCGGAGGTTCTACGAAGAGCACTTTCACCTGAGCCATCTCGATTAACGATGCGTCATTATCCTAACTCGGTTCTTTTACTGATTACATTTTCGTTCTTCTCTATAAATATGGAAGTTGATAATTGTCGTGGAAAATTTAACCAATACTCAATAGGGCAAACGCCAAATATCTTTCACTTACACTGGAGAGAAGTGACTGATGCCCCGACGTGAAAGGCGACACGAGGAACAAGACAAACTTGGCTTCGCTTCCCTTGGATTTTTTCTCCTGCTTATTGGCGTGATTTGGCTAATTACGCCAAACCTCTCCCAAGCAGTTGCTGACTTCTTCAACAGCTTCACGCTCGAAAAGGAGGTTTTTCCGAACGTTTTCTTGCCTTCACCGGCGCACCATCATCCAGTAGTTTATACAGCTGTTGCGCGGTTTTGTTTTGTCTTCAGTCTATTTCAGATCGTCATTTTGGTTTTGAGGTTCTTTTTTAGAGACCCCCTAAATAGGGTGATTGGGACGTTTTCGGGTATAGTTTTTTGGTTGGGTGTGGGTTTCGTTTCGAACCTGTTGGCAGCTGAAGCCCTCGAGTGGTTCGGTTTTCTTGGTTGGTTGATTGTGTTCATAGGGCTGTCGCTTGTTGTTAGGAGTCTTTTGGTGTTGCTGTTTGGAGTTGCACTACGAAAATTGTGAACTAGTGGATTAAAAGCTTCACGGCCTACAGACAATTCATTTCTTGCTGCCTGCGTCCGTTAGTCTCTGTTGTCCAGCTCCAGTTAACTTCCAAACGTAAGACCTCTTGCCCTTACGGGTGAGGATGTTTTCAGCTTCGAGAAGATGAAGATGATAAAGAACCGAAGCGTAGCTCAAACCAGTTTCTTGCGCAAGGTTTTTGGCATTAGACGCCTCCTTCTCAAGAATCAAAATTATCCGTGTCCTAGCCAACAAGCCCCTTTGAACATTTCTCTTTAGAGTTAAAAAAGCCTTAGGATGGTGTGACATTTTAAACATGGTTCCTCAAAACAAATTATTCTTTGACACAAAAAAGGTTTCCAGTAGTTCTGCTAAGCGACGAAATCTGCCAAGCTGACTTGTCTAGGTCTATTACCTTCGAACAACGATCTGATTTCTTCTTCAACCAACAAAAGCCGTTGAGCGTAATACTCAGAGAGACCATACTTCTGAACGAGTTGATGCGCCGCCTCCAAGTATTTTTCAATCCCTCCACGATAAACGGTTAGGGTCACGGCGCCTCCACAGTCTGGACACTTTCCACGGAGAGGTAGCCTTCTAAACCGTTTGTTGCAGGATTTGCATCGAAAGTTTTGGGTGGTGAAAGCTCTTAAGTTGCCAGCTATGTCGCGGATAAAGTGTGTAGTTAGAACCTTCTTCGCAACCCTCTTAGCGTCGACAGCCTCGATCTTTTCTGCCAATGTAAGCTGGCTATGTAACTTATTAATCATCTGCCCCAATTTCTTATATACACTCTCATCATTGCCCATATTGATATCGGAAACGGGAATCGTATACTTGAAACCCTGAAACTGCGCGGGGGTGTTTAATCGATGTTCAATGAGGTCTATGAGTCCGCTCACTTTCTGGGGCGCTGCCTTCTGCCAAGTTTTTTCATAAAAAAGGGATGGATACGTTGCAGCAACATCGACTTCATGAGCTTGCCGCTGCACTTCCAATGGATTTACCACCGGGATGATGAACAGCGGAGCGTCCATTATTCCCCCTATCTGAGCAGGCAGATAAGATTTAGAGAAGCTCAAGATCGTGTCCAAAGCCAGCATTAGCGTGTCTTCGTCGCCGTCGCAGTCCCTGCGCTTCGCCGAATGCCATAGAGGATGAGCATAGCAAACATTTAGACGAGTAAAGCCGACGATCCTCCCAAGGATGCCTACGGAAGTGTGGGGTGCCAAACCTACAACAAGATGCCCAATCAAGTCATCAACTCGTTTAATGTTGTAGTATGGAGGAAGCGCGTATACCTTTTCTAGAAGCTCGTCTAGAAAGTTGGCAACGCGAACAAAGTATTCTGCGCTCTTCAACGGAATAATCACGTCCTGCACTTTAAGCTCACATACCTGATTAGAATCGGTCAAGCTGTTTCCATCGCAGTCGTAGGAGTAGCCAAGTTGCCGAAGCTTTTCAACAGGCACGCCGAGTTCTGTTGCCTTAAAATGCGTCAATGGAGCGTTTGTAACGTCGAACCGTATTGTCCCATCCTTGAAGACAGACAGATCATGTTTCGCTCGTAGAATCCCCCTTTCAAGGATTTCCGCCGTCTTTGTTTCATTCATTAAACCCTTTACACCCTTCACGAGTTCAGGGATAGGAAGATTAAGCTTTCTGCAGGCTTCGTCCATCAACTCTTTAAGATTAACCAATTGTTTCTCGTAACTTCTCGTTGGAACCCTGCAAACCGGACAAAAACTTTCTTTTAGACGCCTCCCGCATCTAGGGCAAAATTTCTCCACAACGGTTTCTGCGCCACACCGAGGACATTTCGCTTTGAAGGTTAACTCATTACACCCCAAACAACGACGCTTAACGAGGTCAACTTCTATCGCAACTTTGCTCAACGCCGCTATAAGATTTCGTCGAGAGCCACCAGCCAACCCGACGGGAAACAGGACGTGAACGAGCGGCCTCATCTCTCGCCTCTTAGCCTTTTCTGGGCGTCCCATTCTGGCCCCGAGAAAGGTAGGAGCCTTTTTTCTGATAGGGACCCCCGCGAGTTTCTGCATGATTTCAAAAACGCTTTTTGAATGAACTGTCGTTTTGGGGGCGTGTAGCCCAAGGCAAAAAGCGAAGATGTGCGCCTCATCGCTTTCTATCTTAATTTTGTTTTCAACGACTTCATGTGGAACCAAAATTCTTTCAAGCAGAACTTTTGTCGTTTCGTTCTTCACGCCAGTTATTTCTTGGACAACACTGGCGTCGATTTGCCTTTCGGAATTCAAGAGCCATTTCCTTAACGTTTGAAACTCTTCAGAGGAAATGCTGGACCAAAAAAAGGTGAAAAAAGGATGAAGAGGCACCTTGAACGTTGAAGACAACGCTATTGCCTCCTTGGCGCTTGGCTTGTTTTTGAACGGGTCGCCTAACATGCCTTCGAGACGGAGGGTGGGAATCTTGACGGCTGCAGCAGCCTTTTCTAAACTGCCGTTAAAATCTTGTTTGATGACCGCGCGAAGCTCTTCACGCCACCATTCTTCGGTGAAACCAGACGGAAGCAGAGGTTTATTATTGTATAAAAAGTCGCCAAATCCGATGAGAATGTCCCCAATAAATAGAATTTTGTCAATCACGTTTTGGATTTGTTTAAAATTTTGAAGTGAAACACGGACAACGGACCCATTTTTTAGACGCACAACCGGGGGTTCTATCGTATCCACAGGGACAACAACTCCGGCTTTTCCAGGCCCTTCTATGCGCAGTTGCGTTCCTGCGGCGAGAAAGTTTCCAAGAACCATCATGGTCGCGGGGTGGATGCCCACTGCTGCAAGGCCTGTGTTCCTTGCTCTCCCATAGCGAAGCCTGAAGCCCCCACGTGTAGACGGAAATGAGAAAATTGGGCGGCCGGCGATGACATCTTCCATAAACCCAGCTGTCCTTTTTTCCTCGATTTCCCTTATTCTTCCTAACCAATCCCATCCCTCGAGTCCCAGTTTCTCAACGATCGTCCACACTTTTGCAGAGCGTCCCACGACCCCATCATTTACAACTCGAAGAGCCCCGCCTCGAACTCGGTTTGTTTCAATTCGAGGTAGGTTACGGAAGGATGAAACCTCAATTGGGTCGGATTCTGTGCCGGTGACTTCCACTGGAATAAACTGAACAGCCCTTCTCAATTCCTCGTCTGAAACATGATACTGAAATCTAGCTACTGCCCGCTCAAATAACCGCACTTCTTCTATGAAACGGCTAATCTCCTCCTCGGTTGGTTTATAACGGTCCAACCCGAGCAGGCGGCGAACAAAATCTCCGATCACCAAGGTTAAGGCTTGCTCAGTGCCGCCTGCAGAGCGTATTGGACCAGCGTAATAAATTGCGAGATACTTTGTTCGATCAGGATTGGATTTGACAGCTACTCGCGCTACACCCTGCAGGGGAGCCGCAGTAATTCCTTCGGTTAATATGGCGAGGGCGGTTCTTATCGCTTGCTCGGCTGCTTCACGTGCATCCATGTGCCCAAATTTTCCATAAACAATTTGCTCGGCAATCTTGAAAGCAAGTTCGTCTCGAGGTAACTTTTTGCTCAAATCTCGTATACTTTCAGCAACTCCGGGAGGACCAACAAGTCCTTCGACGAGTTCGGCTAGATCCTTCGCTACTTCAGGCTCAGGACTGAGGGCAGGGTCTAGCCCCCTCTCTCTCGCCTTTCTTGCAACAGCATACACGCTCTCGAGGCTTTTTTCTAAAACAGCCGTGTATTGCTGATACTCTTTGCTCATCTCGATGTCCAAAATCGTCCTCCTTCACTACGATTCTCGGAAGCGGATATTGAGTCTTTCTAACACAAAATAGATAAAAAGAGAAGAAGGCTCTTCGTGAGTTCAAAAAAAATGAAAGTTGACACGGTTCCTGTTTGAGGACCCCTCGTGTATCCTCTCATGGGCGTTTCATATTTTTCACTAGTTCCCTGATTTTGTCTTTCACGTCATACTCTTCTAAAACGTTGCCTGTCACAATTATGTCTGCCCCAGCCTCTACTACTTCTTTCACTTGTTCACCGGTTTTTATGCCGCCGCCTACAATCAAGGGAAGACTGATAATACTCTTCACCATTCTTATCATTTCGCTAGGCACGGATTGTTTGGCGCCGGATCCCGCCTCTAGGTAAACGAAGCGCATGCCAAAATACTCTGCTACTAAGGCATGGGCGACAGCAAGTTCAGGTTTGTCGTATGGAATTGGAACAGCCTTTCCTACGACGCTGGCTGCACTGCCCTCTCCCACGATTATATAACCAAGGGGAATGGGTTCCAAACCGAATTCCTTGATGATGGGCGCACCCAAAACATGGGCGCCTATAATAAAGTAGGGATCTGATGAATTGAGGAGTGACATGAACCATATGGCATCAGCGTACTTGCTAATGCCGGTTACGTTGTTGGGAAAAAGAATTACCGGAATGTTCACTGTCGTTTTTATCGCTTTTACAACACTGTCCAGATTGGAAGTTGAAACAATTGTTGATCCGCCAACCATAATAGCTGCTGTTTGGCAAGATTCCGCGTCATGAACTATATGGGATGCGGAGGAGGGAGTTACCTTTTCGGGATCGATGAGAGTAATATGAATAGTTCCTTCTTCCTCAATCTTTTCTAGCAGATATTTTTCCACTTGCCCAACCATGCATGACCCCACTAGGTACTAATTGCTCTTGAGTAGAATTTGTCGGTGAATTGACAGTATATGTCGATTTCTCGAAAAGCAGGTCTAATGGATAGTTCATCCGTTAAGCCGCAACTTCCACACCGCACTCTAGCGCGTTCTTTACCTGGCGATATCTCAACCCTAATTGCTTCTTTTCCACATTTGGGGCATAGGTAAACCTTGGGCAACTTCGTTTTAGGGATTCGAGCTACTTTTCTTCGCCTTCTACCCATGTCAAGTCCCCTGTTATGAATATAACATTTAAAGCTGCTACCTTTAACCACACGTGTCCAAGTACATCGTAATGGCTTAAATATTTGTCCTAAACGCGGCATTTAACGAAACTAGAAATGGAAGAAAAATATGAGCTATTAAAGAGGGGACTCAATAGTAGAGATGCAGGGTGAGCACGTTGAAATTGACGAGTGACGTCCTAAAATTAGACTTGCCATCAGTTGAAAACAGAATCAAGCGGTTCGTCAAAGATTACGTGGAGAAATGTGGAGCGGATGGGGTAGTTTTAGGGGCATCCGGTGGGCTTGACAGTTCCGCAACGGCGGCTCTCGCCTCCCTTTCTTTGGGAGGTCATAAGGTGCTAGGTATCGCAATGCCCGAGGAGGAAACGTACGACGTCACCGATATTCAACATGCAAAACTTCTTGCAAAAAAATTCGATTTCAATCTGCAGATAGTTGACATTTCCTCTACATTGAAAGCATGCTTCCAATCTCTTCCAATTTATGATGTCGCAGACAAGCTTAGCAAGGGCAACGTAAAGGCGAGAATTAGAATGGTTTACCTGTATTATTATGCCAACAAACTTAACAGGCTAGTGTGCGGCGCTTCAGATAAGTCTGAAATCATGGTGGGGTATTTCACAAAGTGGGGAGACGGAGCCGCAGATATCTCACCCATCATGGACCTTTACAAGACTCAAGTTAGGCAGCTGGCCCTACATATAGGTGTTCCCGCCGAGATCGTGGCGAAACCTCCGTCTCCTAGACTTTGGCCAAACCAACTAGCAGAAAAAGAGTTAGGCATTAAGTACGAGACCCTAGATTTAATTCTGTTCGGCTTAGAACATTTTATGAAATCTAAAGAAATCGCCGAGCAACTAAAGCTACCCATAAAACTCGTTGAGGACGTTAAAAGACGGTGGCTAGTCACAGAACACAAGCGGCGACTACCTTTAACAACGAAACTTGGATACAGAACCATTGGAAAAGACTTCAGACTTCCCCATAAACCATACTAAACTTTTTCTAAACCCCTGCAAATTTAAACTAGGAGGGAGACTGTATGCCAGAAAAAGTTAACGTGGCTCTTGCACAAATAAGTTGTAAAGTTGGAGATAAGAAACACAACATTAACGTCATGAAGAACAATATTAAACGGGCAAAGGAAAAAGGCGCAAACCTCGTTATTTTCCCAGAACTCTCATTAACCGGCTACTTAAACCGGGACCTCGCGTATGAGTTGGCGGAGCCCATTCCAGGCTCTTCCATTTACTCCTTGGAAGAGACAGCAAAGAAAGAGAACATATACATAGTTTTTGGAATGCCTGAACAAAGCGAGAAGGCACACGCCGTCCTCTACAATACAGCGGTTTTGTTGGGTCCTGACGGATTGATCGGTAAGTACCGAAAGATGCATCTGCCAACCCACAGCGTTTTTGAAGAGAAACGCTATTTTCGACTAGGATACGAGGCGCCAGTTTTCGAAACAGAAATCGGAAAAATGGGGTTGACGATTTGTTACGACATGTTTTTCCCGGAAATATCCCGCTTGCTAAGATTGAAAGGCTCACAACTTATAGTCTGCATATCAGCCTCGCCAGCTGTGAGAAGCAGGTTCTTTGAGGTGTTTACTGCTGCGAGAGCTCTTGAAAACACTGTTTTTCTAGCCTACGTGAACCTCGTTGGAGTTGAAAATGGATTACAATTTTGGGGGGGAAGCAGAATAATAGCCCCCGACGGGAGTATCCTTGCAAAAGCCAATTACGACGAAGAAGATCTAGTCATAGGAACCATCGACTACGCGGATTTGGAACGCGCAGAAGCCTTTGTGCCCACACTACGCGACTTAAGACCCGAACTATTCAATTCCTTACGGGAACAAGCAGAAAAACTGTGAGGCGCCTTCATGAACAAAATTCGCATAATTCGCAACGAGGACGTGAACAAAATATTGGTAGGAGTGCCGGAAGGTCATAAGCACCTGCGGATCTCTATGAAACTGAAAAACGGACTAGTTCTAATTTTTCAAGAGGCCACCATAGCAAACATCCTACGGGTTTACACAACCGTGAAGACGCATCCGAGTATTCGCGCCCAAGAGCTTGAAATGAGGACGTTAACGGCGGACCTACGAAAAGATGGGTATGCTGTGCATCAATTGCTTGAAACGCCTAGAAAGAACGAGAAGGTGGAGAGAGAATTGAAAGAACTTCTTGAAAGAGGGGAGCTCTCCATCTAAGTGATATCACGGTTTTGACATTTGTGACAATCACACGTGATCTTCCTGTGATCAGAAAAAAATCACACCATCAGCATACCCTAAAGTCATTTTTCTCAAATATACCATCACACCTGTAACATCGCCACACGTTCGAGTCACAGGACAAAACGTGACCGCGTTTCCTTTCCCCAACGAGGGGGACCACCAAGCCCTGTGAGTTTCGCAATTCTAACCCAGACGAATAACACCAAAACACATTGCGTGAGGAAGAAAGAATAATGAACAACAAAGGCCATGATGCTCCATGATCGTTTTTGAGAGTGTTTGAAAAAAAAGAGTCTTTTTGTTACTTCGATTTTTTCCGTACAAAGTTTTTTCATATTTGTATATTTTCACAGTATTGAGTTAAACAAATGCATACGGCCCGTTGAGGAAGAAACCACAAACCTTTTGTATGCTTGTATACAAAAGTGTATCCCCTAGACACTGCTCTGAGGTGGAAATATTGCGCTTGAAGGAGGAGGCGCAAAAATGGTTAATACGCTCTTTAGATGACCCGATTGTAAAAACACTAGCGAAAAACAGTATTTTGACTAAAACACAGTTAGAAACACTTTTAATTGACATTTTGGCTGAGAATATATCCGGAAAGTCATTAAAATACGATGAAAAAGCCAGATTAAGGCTTTCAGCCGTAAGTCGTGGTGCTTTCAACAGAACTTTGAGGCAAGCTAGGTGGAACGTCATTCAATCCATCTACACGATTCTTCTTCTAGGATATTTGGGAGTTTTTGAGGATACTCGCCTAGATCCCTATCTGGAAGTTGCAAACAAATTGCAAGCCTACATGAAAGCGAATAGAGGCCTTGGGAAAAAAGCAACAGATGAACATTTAAGAATAATAAGCATGCTCCATGAAGAATTGAAAATGAGTCTAGAACAATTATCTAAACCAAGAACTATGTCAGAAAAGCTGTGATATCACAAATCACAACCGTATAACAGCGGAGACGCGACGCATTAATCCCACAGTACCAGAATTGGGATGCTTCACAGGGTAAACACGCACCACAGTAATTTAAGCTCGAATTTGAGCCCCTTTTAAATAAACAAAGCATCTTTCGCATTGATTCAGTTTGGTAGATGGAGGAAGAATGAGCAACGTTGAAGAGAAGTTACGCTTATGTGGTCCTTTGAACTCGCAGAGTTTTTACGGCCGTGTTGTGACGTGTGATGTCACGATTTTGATTATCGTTATTCTCCCCCATTCTAACATAAAATTTAAGTTCATCTATACGATAATGTGATGTGTGATCACATTATGCAGATCACAAGGGATCACACTCGAATCACAGTTGCGTCAACGCCGTATTTTATACCTTACAACGCGCGTCTCGTTTTTTCTAAACGATTAGAGGAGGGGGCTTAGTGTACACCTATCTTCTTCTAATAGTTGTAACAGCCCTATTGCTTGTCACAATGGGTGCGTCTGCCCTTTACTATAAGCGAATAAGAAGGGTTCACGAGGAATACGAAGAGGCAAAGAACACCGTGGGTGACATCACCATGAGCGTCAACAGACAATTTCAAAGACAAGCGGCTGGCCTCCGTGCAGTCACCCATAAAATAGAGATAATTTCTTCCGAGAACGAAAAAGTTGTGAAGAAGGTAGAAGAATACGATAAGCGATTAGCGACTCTTGCCAACATAGTTGAAGATGCCCCCGCAATTGAACAGAAATTGTCTACGCAGATCGAGGAGATGAACAAGAAAGTTGACGACATAAAAGCGACGGAAAATAAGATAGTACAAAGAATTGAGGAGGTTGAAAAACTAAAATATAAAGTCCAAGTGCCTGAAGCGAGAATAGAGGCGGCTATTCCCATCAAAAAGGAAAAAGCCTTGGCTCCGCTAACAGAAACCGAACTAACTGCGCTTGAAACCATCGCCAAAGAGGGTGAAAAAACGGCGCCTGAAATCAGAGAAAAAATAAAACTTACGAGGGAGCACACTGCTCGTCTAATGAAAAAGCTTTATGAAGACGGCTATTTGGAGAGAGACACCCATAAAATGCCCTATACTTACCGCCTAAAGGAAGAAATGCAGAAAATCCTGAAGAAGAGGGAAGCTATGGCTTAGCCTTCACCTTTCGCAGTGAGAGACTTCCCAGCCTGCTGAATTCTCCTCAGTTTTTCGTCCATCTCAGAAAGTGGTTTTGACGGTGGCAAATCATATTCGACCCGTCCCCTCTCGTCCAAGTAGTCAGGGTAGTGAATGACCTTTATCGGAACAGCGAATCGGATTTGCGGTTCTGAGATAAGTAATGCTTCTCCAACATCTAGCATTTTTATCTCGGTGTCGCTGTATTCAAGGTAGGGCGTGTTTTGGGTAAGGTAGTCCCTGTCGCGGCGCAATTCTGTCTTCATAATGACCTTGGTCCAAAGCTCGGCGAAGACGTTAGGGTTTATTCTTGAAGGCCGCGGAGTCACAGCATTCAGTCCGACCCGATACTTTCGGTATGTGAGGGCGATGTCAGAAAATATGGTTTTAGGTAGGTTGGGGTCAAGGAATTCATGGGCCTCCTCAAGAGTTATCAGGAGGGTTGGAAGCTTTTTCCACTCCTCAAAATTGCCTTCCCACATCCGCTTGTAGTGGAAAGCCACACTAGAAGCAGTAAGGCAAGTCACGTGATGCTGCTCCTCAAAACTGATTCCTGAAATGTCGATGAGACAGGTGACGCCTTTACTTACATTCTGAACCACATCATCGACAAAACTGTAGTCAGAAGGCGGGAAGAGGTCTGGGGATAAACTGGAGAGCTTAAGCATAAGAGCATCTATCACAGCTTTGCTTTTGTAATCAGTGAACGCAGCCACTCCTTTATACCCGTCTCTACCATAGGCTTCTCGCGACTGTTCTATCCAAGTGCTTCCCAATCTGTTGTAAAGTTTATGAGCCAGTCTGACTTGATGATGGGTTATGTCGGGGAAAAATGTGTAAAGTTTTTGGGGTTGAATCGTATACAAGCCAATAAGCATCTTCCGTTCTCTAACCGAGTAGTAGCGAACCTTGGTGTGAAAAAGGGGATGATCCCGCAGACCTTGTTGAGGCCTTATTCCTTTTCCCTCTAGAAGTTGACCTGCAAAATCGAAAATTAGACCGACAGTCCTTGGACTAGAATCTACGATCCGTGCGTTAAGCATTAATTCACAATTCGTTTTCCCAGAGCCTGTCATTCCAAACATGCCCATCATCAAAGGTATGGCTTCAACACTTATGCCTACAGAGCCAAGCACATGCTCTCCAGAACGCAAACGTCCTATCTCTAACTCCCCTGCAAGCCTCAAAACCGAATAGTCTTCCTGACTGGTTGCGTATACCCTGTCCATATAATCAGGATTAAAGGTTGGAGAACGAATTCTTCCAGCATCCTTCTCAAGGAAAAGAATGGCGTCAACATGCCTATAGCTGGAGTAAGGCCCAAAAGATTCCTTCCCTTCGGCTTCACGAAGTTGCTCATCCGTTTTTAATGTAGAGCAACTCCCGGCATCCACCACACGGGCATAGAAGCTTCTGTTGCCAGAGTCTATTCTAACCATCTGACCAAACGAAAGGTTGACTCCTCGATTAAGGAAGAACGAAACCTTATCCCCTCGTACCTCACGAATAAACCCTACAGGCTCAGACATGCTCAATCCACTCCCGCTGAAACGGGTGTTTTACCCCATGAAGTTCGTCTGGAAAGCTGCATGAGAGTTCTTCAACGCGAAGTACATTTAACAACCCGGCACTGGCTAGCGTTTCCTCAACTTGATCATGATAGTGAAGAAGCATCGAGTCGGATGGAGTCGAAAAATCGTGAGCCAGCCAAAGAGTAACTGGATAGCCAAGACATCTAGGATCTTCTGATACGAAGGTAAGTGGAGAAAGTAACTCAGTGATTTCACAGTTGCGTAAATATTCCATTATATCGCATCGGAAAATGCGTGGACTTTCTCCACTAAGTTTGACCATAGATACGTCGCCATACTGATGTTCATGTATGTTTGCTGGTTTGACTGGGTAGTAGACCCATAGCGGATAAGAAGGAGAAAGCATGCACGTCGCAGCCATCAAGTCCCGCCCTTTCTCATCATGAAGCATTGGAGACTGCTTGCTTATTGTTAAAAGTTTGAGCCCTTCTTCTTTGCATTTTTCATATAACTCCACCCAGAACTTTCTCTCTCCACCAAAGTAGCTAGCGCCATCTAGGAGTAGGTAATTACTTTCACCGGCATCACGAACCAACCTTAAAGCTATCTCACTTTCCAGATTAAGCCTAACATCTTGCAATATCTTGCGACGTACATAGGCATCCCCCACTACAGTGTGAATTCTCTCTTCGTAGTCCCAATGCACGTCGCGTCTCCTCACTAGAGCGTATGCCGTGCGAAATAGGTAGATTCCCCAATTATTAGCCCTCTTCAAGGTCCTCGTTGAACAGTCTACAGCCATGAAATGTACGTCGCAACTTTTCATTTTTCTCAAAGGCTTTATTTTAGACTTATCAGGCGTAACTGCTATAACAGGCTCCTTCCTAACTTCATGAAAACCTATTACGCGCCCCTTGTTAACATATTCACCAAGTTTTTTCTTCATCTCTGCCAAGTCCTCACTTATTTTACTCATTTGTGTTCTCCCTCAAGAAACATGCAAAGATTCTAATTCGGAACCGAAACGTCATTTATCATAAAAACTGACTGCTATTTATTATCTTTCATAAAACTTGATACTTTGGACACTTCAGTCATGATCCTATAACGTCGGCGGTTGGAAGTCCTGCTTTTGGTGAGGACCCCGCGATCAGCCATTCGAGACAGGTAAGTGGAAACTGTGCTCAGGCTGATGGGTTCCTTAAACTCTTCTTCATATGTGCATTGAACATCCCTACAAGAAAACCATCCGATTGGAAAACTTTTTTCAACGACTAGGCGGATTTTGTCAATTTTGGACAACTCGGATGTGGGGCGATTCAAACCAGGATTACCCGTGGGCACACCTCCTAAGAGCTCAACGAGGTCTAGTAGGCGAAGAGCCTTTTCTCTCGTCACCTGGCCCTCAAAAGTTATGGTGTAGCGGTCCCCGCTGCCGTTGAAGATCTCCACCCGCATTTTTCTAGCCGGCATTCCATGCACCCATGACCCCGAAAGTCTTTACAAGTTAACACTTCACAAGTTATAGAAATTACGGTAAAGAGGGCGCCGATAAAACAACCGAAAAATCGACGCAAAGCAGAAATCAACGAAAATTTGCAGTTTATTAGGTTCACAAACTTCACTTAGGCCTACTTTCTCAAAATGGAGAATAGACGGTTGATGAACTCCTTTTTCCAGTAGAAGCCTAGGGGACGTATTTCAACGCACAACGACACATAATGGAGTTAATTTTCCTAGTAAAGGAGGAAAAAAGGAGGCATTTAGAAGTTAACTTCACAACATTCTACAACAAGTTAAATGTTTAACACAATCATTAAAAGAGTGTGTAAGCTGCCCTTGACCGTAGGTATCCAGTGTAAGGTTATGCATACTTGCGTCTTTTCATCAGGATTCTCCGTCAAAGTTGACACTCCTACCCCTTTATTTCCATTGGACTCATGAACTGGTGACCAACACGTAGACTGGCTTTTTAAATAAAAATTTGTAGGATATACTCAAAAGTCTTTTACAATAATCATTAAGTATAGAAAAGTCAAAAACCAAGCGGAGACTTATTCTTATAAAAGAATAGCCATACCATATTTCTTCGAGACTTATTTCCAGAAGAAATATAGGGGTGTGAGGGTGTGAGAGTCGACTCCTACGTCGACAAAACAGCTTCAAATTGTTTTTGCTGAGAGAGTGTCGTTTTTCTTTGTTTTTGTGTGTGGTACGTCTAGTTTTTTGTACGAGAGTTTTTATCTGTCGGAGTTGAAACTGAGGCATCACCTCTGCACTTACCTGTAGGTGATTGTTGTATGGACGAACTCGACGTGCTCGATGATGTTTTTGAACGATTTCTAAGGGGCACTCATATTTTTAAGGACAGGGAAGTGCTGCGGCACGATTATGTTCCCGACAAGCTTCCGCATCGTGAGAGACAGATTAATTGTCTGGGCGAAATAGTTGCTCCTGTTTTGAAAAGTTCTCGATGCTCCAATATCTTTATCTACGGTAAAACTGGTACAGGAAAAACGGCAGCTACGAAATATATGCTGAACAGGCTTTCTGTTAAAGCAAGTGAATTGGGGGCTCCTGTTGAGGTTTGTTATGTAAACTGTCGCTTAGCTGGCACAGAGTACAGGGTCCTTTCAAGCTTATGTGATGCCTTAGGCGTGAAGGTTCCCTTCACGGGCTTGGCTGTGGGAGAAGTTTTTGATAGATTTAAAGAAGGATTGGACTTACAGAAAAATATTTTCATCGTTGTCCTTGACGAAATCGATGCGCTAATAAAGGTTCGGGGCGATGTGTTGCTTTACGAATTAACCCGAGTAAACGAAACTCTTCGCCACGGTAAAACCGCGATAGTGGGGATATCAAACGACCTTCGATTCAAGGAGTTTCTAGATCCTAGAGTTTTGAGTTCCCTAAGCGAGGAGGAAATAGTTTTTAGACCTTACGACGCAGCTGAACTTCAGGACATCCTCTGGGAACGTGCTCAACTGGCCTTTTTTGAGGGGGTGCTTCTTGATGGTGCTGTAAGTTTGTGCGCTGCCTTAGCTGCCGCGGAACATGGTGACGCTAGACGGGCCTTAGATCTCCTTCGCGTTGCAGGCGAGTTAGCAGAGCGGGAGGGATCGTCCTGTGTTACTGAAGATCACGTAAGGCAGGCTGAGAAGAGGGTTGAGCATGATCGAATTGTAGAAGTTTTGGTAAACCTCCCCTTATACTCAAAATTGGTTTTATGCAGCGTTTATCTGTTGGGCAAGGCGAAAGTTGGCTGTGCCATCACTGGTGACATTTATGAAATTTATTGTGAACTCTGCGATCAGTTTGGCCTTTCTCCGCTGACTCAGAGGCGGGTTAGTGGTCTGATTAACGAATTAGACATGATAGGCTTGTTGAACGCGAGGGTTGTAAGCATGGGACGATATGGACGTACGAAAAAAATTCGTTTGGGTATCGGCCGCAGTCTTATTAGAGAAGTATTTACTACTGACGATAGACTCGGGCGTTTGATTGATTATGTCCCTAAATGTTTGGCGGGAGTTTCGGGTAGTAGGAGTTGAAGACGGAGGTTTCTCTAGGAAACTACAAAGTTGTGGCATTCAGAAAGCCCTTTTCGTTTGTGTTTTACTAAGAGGAAAATGGATCAACGATTTTCAAGCGGATATGATAACCGTAGACGGTTTGGACGCTACAGAGAAATTAACCTCCATGCTGCACCGATGGTCTTTTGACGCTGTTATGCTGGCGGGAGTTTCTTTTGCAGGCTTCAATCTGGTGGATCCCACAATTGTTTTCGAAGAGTTCAGCAACCCCGTCATCGTAATTTCGAGAACGAAACCAAACAATATCGCTGTAAAAAATGCCCTTCGTCAGCATTTTGAAGACTGGCGGATTCGCTGGAGGGTCTTTGAGAAGCTTGGTTCCGTATACGAAGTTGTTTCGATGCCCGCTGAGCCGCCCGTTTATGTGGAGGTTGTTGGCGCCGAAATGAACTGGGCGAGCAGGTTGATCCGCGCTACATCTGTTTGTTGCAGGGTTCCTGAACCCATAAGGGTGGCTAGACTTGTTGCTCGTGGGCTCACTAGGATGCTGTAAAATTGATGGTTGCAACTTGCATTGTTTGGAGATTTACGATTGGCGCGATTCCAGGCGTGGGAACGAGTCCCATCTTCTTTTGGTATTCTGTTTGTCCCTGCCAAGCACCTGAGTTCACTATGAGAGTTCCTCTGTATGTGTCGCATTTTAGTACATGTACGTGGCCGGCGTGAAAGATATCTGGTACTCTTTCTATGACTGTGAAGTCTCGGTTTTCCGGGGCGATAGGAGTTCTTTCTCCATAAATAGGCGCAAGGTGTCTGCTCTGCAACAGGAGCTTCATGGCTTTGTCTGGGGTCTGGAAACTTACGTTTGGAGCAACAGCAGCGACGTCGTCCAAGCTGCGCCCATGGTATAGAAGTAGTTCCACTTCGTGGAGGCTAACTGTGCAAGGATTTCCTAGCGAGTACATCCTTCGCGCTTCGTATAACGGTTCTGCGTATTTTCGCGGTATGGCTGGTTGTGGTAACGCCTTTCGAGCCGCGTCGTGATTGCCCGGTATGATTATTAGTTCGATGTAATCTGGAATTTGTTCGATGAGTTTTGCCACTTCTCGATATTGTTCATAAATGTCTTTTATCGCCAGTTCCTTCATCTGTCCTGGATAGACACCTATCCCGTCCACGAGATCGCCGGCGATAACTACGTATTTGACGTGGCCAGCTATGTTCCGCGTGTTTTCGTTTCCAAATTTTCCGTTTAGCCAGAGCATAAATCGGTTGAATTCCTTTTCCATAAACATTTTGCTTCCTACGTGCAAGTCCGATATGAGAGCTGCGTAGACTGGTATTGGAGCCTTGCGGGGGGTTTTCTGAGGCACATCTGGCCAGATGAAGTCTTCTGCGATAAGCAGGTCATTCCTTCCTTTTATGGCGCTTACGCAAACAACTTGGTCTAGTAGCAAAGACCGGGCTTTTGCCATGCCCTCTTTGCTTACGTTTTGGGGTACAAGCACGGTGACGCTGGCTTCTAGATCCTCGAATCTCAAGAAGATTCTTCCTTTAGATTCTCTTTTTTCCGTGACCATGCCGATGATTTTAACTTTTGAGTTAACTGACAACTTAAGAGCCTCTGAGATGGATATGGCGTTCTTGGCGTCTATCCTACTTCTGAGAATTTTCTTCATTCTTTTGAAGCGATCTTGAAAGTATTCTAAATATTCCTCAACAGATCCTGTTGTACAGATTTTATCCGTTGGGTCGTCAATCACTTTTATGTCAGCATCAACGTCTTTTGCATAGGCCCGAAAAACTTTCCTCGCATCAAAGATAGGTGAGGGAGAAAAAGGCGGAGACGGCTTCTCCTCTTCAGGGAGCGTTTCTTTCATCATCTCCTCCAGAAAACTTCGATTTATGAACAGCGGTTTTTCAGGCAGACCCTCGATTTTTCTGATGGTTTCTTCCATCAAACTGAGGGGGTCTTCTGTTTTAGAAATTGTGTTCAAAAACTCGAAGGCTTCTTTATTCAATTGATAGCCGGATGCTATCGTGAAGGAAACGGCTCTTTGAAGCCTCTCGTCTTCACTCACAACTTCAGCCTCCTCCAGTCTCCCTTCGTTGGAACAACAATATAGCCTTCTTCTCCATCTCCTATTAAGTCTGTTTTTTCCTGCAGGTAAAGATATCCTGTTAACGCCGCCGTTACAGCGTCAATCTCATGGGACGTTAAAGCACGCGTTTCTAGGTCCCCTTTCAGACCCATATGTATGAAGATGCCTTGAATTCTTTTCCAATTTTTCGTAGGAATCTTTAGCGCCTTACGGGTGGATGTTGGGTGGACCTCGATTATGTGTACTTTCTCTCTTTTAAATTGTTGAGTTATTTTGATGGCGCGTAAGGTCAACTTTTCCATGGTTGGAAAACGTGGGGGAAAAACCGGATATCCTTGTCTATACATTTCTCTGTCCGCTTTTCTCATGGTTCCCTTTTTAGGTAGGCTTAGAGGGGCGTCTATCGTGATTAAGGTTGGTTCAAACTTTGTTAGATGCTCCAAGATTTCCTGATCCTCGTAAAGATGACAGGTGGAGATAAATTTGTTTTTCCACAAAGCCCATCCGGTTGGATTTTTTTCCACTCCGGCCAAGTCTATACCTATTATAACCTTTTCCTGCATTTCTGATATTCTCTGCCCAACTTTTAATAATACATTTTTATTTAGATGAGTTAATATGTCTGTTGAGAGTTCAGAGTATGGATCTCCGCAAGATTCAAAGAACGAGTGGCGGAACCTTTTTCGTTTGTGTCCCTAAAGACTGGGCTGTGCGAAACGGACTTGACCGTGGATCCATTGTTTCTGTCACTGAGACGGCTGATGGACAGCTTGCCATTAACCCAAAATATGGTGTAGAACGGGCTCTGCGGGTGGCGGTGATTAAACCCACTCCCCTTCTGGATCGTGAAATCGTTGAGAAGTATCTGCTGGGCTACGACATCATCCAAGTTGAAGCGAAGGAAAGAATAAGCCCCGTCAATCGTGAACGTGTCAAACAGGCATCAAGTCACTTGGTTGGTCTAGAGATTATCGAGGAAAATTATTCCAAAATCGTTATGCAATGTCTCTTAGAGCCCTCTACTTTTCCGCCTCAAAAGATTCTTCGACGTGAGTACTCTATTGCCTCAGGGATGCATCGTGATGCTGCGACTGCCCTGATCGAGAGCGACGTACAGCTAGCTAAAAATGTGGTTGCGAGGGACAACGAGGTCAACCGCTTGTATTTTCTTTTGGTACGTATTCTTCGGACAGTGATTCAAAATCCGGGCTTGAGTGAAAAACTTGGGATTCTTCCCATTGATTGTTTGGACTACCGCTTAACAGCGAGTTTGGTTGAGTCCATAGGCGATCAATCTGCTTGCATCGGTGAAAAGGCAATAAAATTAGGGGGCACAAAAATAGCAGAAAACCTTTCGCAACGTATCCTAAAATTTCACACAGTTGCTTATGGATCTCACGAAAATGCCATAAACGCCGTGTTTTCTCGTGATGTTTCTATGGCGGAATCTGTGAGAGATGAAGGAGAGAAGGTCGCAGCTATGTTTCATGAGATTGAAACAGCCGTTCGTGACCAGCCTGCGGAGGTTGGTCCTCACATTCTTGCCGTTGCTTCCTCAATAAACCGAATTTACGACAATAGTCTAGACATAGCCGACCTTGTCATGCCAGAGCTTCTGTAAGAATCGGCTTCAATTAATCGTTCTTAAGGGCAAATGAGAAACGGTTAGGCTGCTAAATGCCTTGCAAGAAACTTTCCAGTAGCTGTGCTTAAAACTCTCTATAAGGCAAGCTCTCATGATTCAAGCAGTGAAAATTAACTCTTCTCGAAATCTTCTATTATTTCGTTCACGGTCTTTATTTCTGCATTGTAGACGTCTTTAAGGTATTTCAATCCTTCTTCATGGTCTTTTTGGGTGAAGGCTTCCACGCCGTCGCTGGTTATTATTATTTTGTAGCCTCTGAAAAAGGCGTCAGCAGACGTGTGTCTGACACATATGTGGGTGTGCAATCCGCCCAAAATAACCGTTTCCACGCCCTTGCCTCTGTAAAGACTTCGGAGAAGTGGTTCAAGGCCAGTTTCGTAAAAGCCGCTGTAGGCTCTCTTCTCAACGATAAAATCTTCTTCTCTTGGCGCGAGTTCTGGAATAACCTGAGCGCCTGGCGTTCCCTTTATAGCGTGGCCACCCCACTTGTGAACAACTTCAAAATCATGTTTATAGTGGGCATCGTTGGAATATATCACTGGCACGCCATGCTTTCTAGCTGCTTCAATTAGTTTCTTGAGGTTTGGAACTATTCTTGCGGCGCGTTCGGTTTTTAAATCGCCGGTGACGAAGTCGTTCAACATGTCAACGATTATAACTGCCTTATTCGTCATGTTTTCACCATTCTGGTTGCATGATTTTTGTCGCTTATTTAGGTTGCGTTTTTAGACAAAGCAGCAACCGATCGTGTTACATTACTTTTTGTGATCACTGCAACCTCTCTATTCCTTGACCGAGGATAGCGAAGGGAAGTTTCTGGAGGAAATAGCGGAGCAGGTATGTTTCATGAAAGATAGTAATCTTTTGGGACCCAAATGAAGGCTGATGCGCCACTCTGGTGAGAGCACTTTTATTAATGGCAATAGGCTCTAACAAAATTAGGCGCCGGGGTGACAGAGCGGTAATGTGCCGGCCTCGAGATGTACAAATATGGGGTCAGAAGACAGCCGGTGGCGCTTTGCGCCTCAAGGGTTCAAATCCCTTCCCCGGCGCCATTTTAATACAAGGCTAATCTCTAGATGCTTCTTGGTTTGGCTATTATTTCTCTGATTTCAAGGTCGAAAAAGCGGGACGCTGTTGCTGGCTTTATAACCAAGGCGGTGTCTGCTCCTCTGCCAGTTCCTCCTACGGCTATGGCCTCCCTGTCCACTGGGATGAGGCCGGCGTCAGCGGCCATGATAGTAATCTCGACGCAGACTTTGGTTCCCTCGCCGAATAACCTAAGGGTGTGAGCTATGAGTTCGAGGGGCATGATGGTTCCAAACTTCTTTCGGACGGCCCTCTCCACGCCGCTAAGGGCATGGGTTGCCGTCAAGATCTTGGCTCCATTCTCCAAAATCTTCCTACGATTCTCTTCTTTCAATTCCCACACTCCGGGCTCTTGAAAGCCTACATGATGGGAAACCACCACCACGTTGAAGGTCCTAAAAATTTTAGAAGCCTTTACTCCAGTTTCGCCGGTGGTGGAGGCAACCACGATGTCCCTTATCCCCTTAGCTTGAGCGTAATTCTTTACCAATTCCAGCACAGATTCTGTATTCTGTTTTCCAGGAGCCTCAAAATAGACGATTTTCCGTTCAATCATTTCAAGACCTCCGTTCATAGCGGAGTTTTTCTCAGGGGCTTTCTCTTAAGTTTGGTGCCGCAGACTTCGCAAGACTTGAACTTGTAGTCTGAAGGATATTTCCGATGGCACGCAGGGCAATATAGAATCCAGTTAAAGCGAAACCTTATCCCATAAGTCATAAGCGAGGTGAAGTTTACGCCAATTTGGTTGGCTACATTTTGGATGGAATAATCGTCTGTAACAATTAATGGGTGCAAACCCGCCCTTTTTAACTCTAAAGCCAGAGCCAAGACCTGCAAATCCGCCTCGGAAAGATAACGCGCATCGCCAACCCTTCTAGAAGCTTCCCTAACCTCTTGGAGAGAGGAATTTCTCGGTGTCCTAACCATCAACCTCCTGTTCTCCACCGCGGCGCTGAATCGCGTCCAAGGCATGGAGTTTGGAGCAAGCTCCTTCTTAACTGCGGGAACAGAATATTGTGTCTCAGTGATTGAAAGGGGATTAAAGCCCGCGATTAAAGCGGATGTGTCCAGAACGATGGCCCTCGTTGTCAGAAGCTTTCACCTCCTGAGAAGAGAAGTCTACCTTTCAGGCGTTGGTGCGCGCGCGCGCAATCGAACAAAAGCCGTCTCAATTTTTTTGACGTGCTCCGCCAACTTCTGCTCAAGAAGCAAGGAGAGCCCCTTATCTCCTAAAAGAGCTATCAGTTTTGTTACAAACTTCAATGCTTCTTCACGATCGACCCGTGCGACTACACCAACAGCGTTAAACAGTGCTATTCCTCCAGCAGCAACGATAACATTTACTGCCTAAGCCCGATATAAGAGAAATGTATAAATTGGCTATTTTACATTTGACTAGGTGTTCTGGGACTGTTAGAGATATTTAGACGATAACTTATTAACCATGAATTGCGTGAAAGTCTGCTGTTCAAGAGAGGCGAGGTAAAATGAGCAAACCCATGGATTTGAGAGCCCTGAAGGTTGGAAGTTACATAATTATCGACGGTGAACCATGCCGCGTCATGGACTACACCAAATCAAAGCCAGGAAAACACGGCTCTGCAAAGGCTCGAATTGTTGCCGTAGGCGTTTTTGACGAAGCGAAAAGAACCCTTGTGAAGCCAGTGGATGCACAGGTTGAAGTGCCTATTATCGAGAAAAGAGGCGGCCAAGTCATAGCGCTGTTGCCAGCGGCTGTTCAGGTGATGGACCTAGAAACATACGAAATACTCGAGGCGCCCTTACCTGAAGAAGAAATAACATCTAAACTCGCTTCCGGCATCGAGGTTGAGTACTGGCGCATTTTGGGCAGAACAAGAATAATGCGAACGAAAGGTTAGCTTCCTTCTGGTTGAAATTTTCAGTTTCTGCAATTACCTTTTAAAACGTTAATCTACATCCTTGAATCGCTAGAGTGGTCTGTAATTACGGGGTGAAGGATTGAAGCGCGTTAAACAGATGCGGCTGAGGCGGGGATTAACCGTAGGCGATCTGGTCTCTGAGATGAAAGAATGTGGCGTACTTGGCGCTGGAAAAATTGGTAAGGCAGCCGAACTGGCGGCTGAAATGTTTGGTGACAAAGACTACACGGTGTTCCTAACCCTAGCCGGACCCATGGTTCCGGGAGGACTGAGACGAATCATCAGCGATTTAATCGATCAAGAGTACGTGGAAGTGGTTGTCACCACCGGGGCTAACATGGTGCACGATATGGTTGAAGCCCTTGGCTACAAACACTTGGTAGGCACCTTCCTTGCTGAAGACAAGGAGCTTAGGGCTAAAGACATTGGGAGAATAGGCGACATTTACATCGAGCAAAAGGCGTTCAGGAGTTTAGAAAAATGGATGTACAAAATACTAGAAAATATTCCTGAAGAGAAAAGGGAACGCATATCCACAGTAGATCTTCTGTTTGAGGTAGGTAAACAAATCCAGGACCCAGAATCTATACTCGCTACAGCAGCAAAGAAAGGAGTTCCCATCATAAGTCCAGGCTTCATAGATTCCATAGCTGGTTTCCACCTCTGGGTGTTTGGGCAAGACAAAAAGATGGGAATAGACCCACTCCTTGATGTGAACAAGCTGATGGACAAGGTTTATGAAGCCAAAAAGGTAGGCGTCATCATTCTCGGGGGAGGCTGGCCTAAACACTTCGCCTTATTTGCCAACACGTTTCGAGAAGGCGTAGACCTTGCAATTCAAATCACCATGGATAGGCCGGAGCCCGGAGGCCTGAGCGGAGCTACCTTGGAAGAGGCGGTCAGCTGGGGAAAGGTAAAGCCTGAGGGAAAAGCGGTGACGGTCATCTGCGACGTGACTATAGCTTTTCCCTTGATAGTTGCCTCAGCGTTGGAAAGTCTCGGAAAGATTCATTAGGAAGTTGAAGGGCAGTTTTAGTGAAGCCGATGATGCAAGAAGAGCCGTCGGATTTATGAAGACCCTTTATGAGGGCTGAGGCTTCTGTGGTTATTCAACTTGAATCTCGTGACCTCGTTTTCTCGGGAAACGTATCTCTAGAATGCCGTGTTTGAAGGAGATCTTCATTCGTTTGGTGTCAACGGGTACTGGCATGCGGGGTTGGCAACGAAGGAAGGAAAACTCTCCCTCTCGATGGGTTATGCCGAAATCGTCAAATCGCATCTTTCTTTTCATTTTCGCCGTGATTTCGATAAGGTCTTCGCTTAACGCTTCAACCTTTACAGATTCGTGTTCGGCGTTGGGAAGATCAGCGGTGATTACAACTTCGTCAGGAGTGACAAAAACATTGCAGAGTGGTTCAAGGCAGCAGGATTCTGTGTTCCAGCTGGGGCGTTCAGCGAAGGTGGACTCTATTAGTTCGTCTGCTAGGGTCTCGAACTCTTCCATGTATTCGCTCATTAGGTCAAAAATTGAACGTTTTCTCCGTTTCTTATACATCAAGGCTCTCTCCTAAACGTACAGCGGAAGGTCGTACTCCTGCGACTTTTTCATGTGGGTCATTTCTTGCTGAGTTCGCTTCATTATGTCTCTTGCCTTCAATCGAATTTCCTCTCCCTTCTCAAGGAGTTTGGAAACATCTATCTTAGTTTCGGTGATTTTTGAGAGTTCTTTTAGCACCATAGCGGCTGCTTCCGGGTCGGGATAGTTATAGAATGATTGGGCTAAGAGAGCTATGGCTGGAATTTTCTTCTCGGCGCAGTATCGCATGGTAAGGGCTTGGGGACCAACCATGTAGCCTTCATTCAGTGTGCTTAGTCCCTTTTTGCTTAGCATGTCAAGAAGCTCCTTGGTGGAAGCGGCACCATAAACCTTAGGTTCCGCAATGACCTGCCTATTTTCTATGGGAATCCCTCCCATCGACACCATCATTTTAACCTTTTTTGCTTGCCCCCAATCGACAAGTTTTCGCATGACCCTGTGAAGGGCTCGGGTGGGGATCGCCAACTCAGAGATCACTGCGATAAAGTTTTTGTTTCCATAGATTCGCAGAGGAGCATGGGGAAGACCTTCGTGTAAGACGACGACTGGAGGAAGAAGGTCTGAGTCCATGTAGGCTATCTCTTCTGAATCAAGTTCAGATATTAAGTAGGAAGTTGCTATGAGGCCCACGAGGCCTACGTCAGGAAGCCCATAAAGCATCGTAGCCCCAGAAGGTATAGGCTTCTTCTCCACAATTTTAACTAATTCCGACAAAGATCGTTCCTCTACCTAAATTTCGTTGACTGAGAAAAAAGAGTTACGGTAACAAACTAAATATCTATTAAAGGGCAAATCTAGTTTTAAGTTGGAGAAAAATTATGGCTATGGAACGTCTCGGCTCTTCACTATACGAAGCACTAAGGAAGGTTTTGAAAGCCCCAGTTATGGATGAGAAAACCGTCAAGGAACTGGTTCGCGACATCCAAAGAGCACTTCTCCAAGCAGATGTCAACGTAAAGCTGGTTCTCGAAACCTCAAAGAGAATAGAGGAGAGAGCGTTAAAAGAGAAGGTTCCGCCGGGAATTTCCAGAAGAGAACACATAACAAAAGTGGTTTACGAAGAATTAACGCGTTTTCTAGGCGAAAAGCCAGCTCCATTAAAAACAGAACCCGGGAAAAGAAAAGTCCTTATGCTCGTGGGAATCCAAGGGTCAGGCAAAACTACCGCCTCCGCAAAATTAGCAAAATACTTCCAAAAAAGAGGGTTAAAACCAGCCCTAGTTTGCACAGACACCTACAGACCAGGAGCCTACGCTCAACTACAACAACTGGCAAAGCGCGCAAACGTTCCCGTATACGGAGATCCAAAAGAAAAGAAATCTGCAAAAATCGCCTTGAACGGATTGAAACAATTTAGCGACCATGACGTTGTCATAATCGACACCGCGGGCCGACATAAAGAAGAGAAGAGTCTAATCGAAGAAATGAAGAAGCTAGAAAAAGCCATACAACCCAACGAAGTGATTTTGGTCATCGACGGGACCATTGGCCAACAAGCCGCTCTGCAAGCTAAAGCGTTTCACGAAGCCACCCCCATAGGATCCATTTTAGTGGCAAAACTCGACGGCTCTGCAAGGGGAGGAGGCGCCCTCTCAGCAGTCGCTGCCATCGGAGCACCTATAAGATTCATCAGCACGGGCGAAAAAATCGGTGACATAGAACCCTTCGTTCCATCCAGATTTGTTGGCCGACTGTTAGGCATGGGAGACCTCCAAAGTCTCATCGAGAAAGTGCGCGAGGCAGAAGTGAAGGTGCCTGAAAGAAAAATGCGCGCCTTTCTAAGTGGAAGATTTACCCTCACGGACATGTACGAACAGTTTGAATCCATGAAAAGCATGGGACCGCTAAGACATGTCCTAAAAATGATTCCGGGAATGACCTATAATATACCTGAAGAAATGATGGAGATGGCTGAGGATGCCCTTAAAAAATGGCGAGTAATCATCCAGTCCATGACACCGGAAGAAAGAGAGAAACCCAAGATTCTCTCAGCATCCAGAATTCGGAGGGTAGCCCGCGGATCAGGCACCAAAGAAAAGGAAGTGAAGGAATTGCTGGAACGATACAACATGTTGAGAAAGATGATGAAGACATTGAGGAGGAAAAGACTTCCCTTTTTTGGAAAAAAGGGACTTCCATTAACCTAAGTAAAGAATCGAAACCTCAACGCCACAGAATACACGGTGAGGAAAGAGGAAATCTTCTATGGAGATGCTTAAAAAGGCGCAAAAAATGCTTGAAAAATACCCCCTTTGCAATCACTGCTTGGGGAGGCAATTTGCCCTTCTAGGCTACGGACTGGACAATCAGAAGCGAGGCGAAGCCCTTAAACTTCTCCTAACCATGAGAGGTCATCAGCTAGCGTTATCCGGAAAGAAAGCTGGGTTCTCACTCCTCAAAACCATAGCAACAAATGGGTCCTTCGACATGGCCGCTGAGATATTGAGGAAAATGAGGAAGAGGATGGGGAAAAAGTGGGAATGTTACCTCTGTCAGGGACGATTCAAACACCTAGAAGAGGTAGTAGACACCGCGTTGGAAAAACTGAAGCCTTACGAATATACCACGTTCCTCGTTGGCGTAGAATTGCCAACCGACACGGAGGAAAGGGAAGACGAGTTTAAGGCTGAGTTTGAGGTGAGACACGGAGAAAGCATGCGGAACGAGTTCAGCCGGGATATCGGAAAAGAAATCTCCGAAATCACAAAGAAGGCGGCTGAATACAACAAACCGGATGTCGTGGTTCTCCTCAACCCCTTCACTGGACAAGTTACACTTCAAGCGAACCCACTCTACGTTGAAGGAAGATACAGGAAACTGCTTCGCGGGATACCCCAGTCAAAATGGGTTTGCAGAAAATGTAGGGGAAATGGATGCCCAAGATGCAACTGGACTGGAAAGATGTATCCAGAGTCCGTTGAAGAAATCGTTGCAGGACCCACGTTAGAAAAAACTGGGGGAGAGGATATTGCATTCCACGCGGCTGGACGAGAAGACGTAGATGCTCGCATGCTGGGACCGGGGAGACCCTTCATTGTGGAAATTAAAAAACCCAAGAGACGATTCATAGATTTACAGGATCTCGCGCACACCATCGATAAACAAGCGCAGGGTAAAGTCGAGGTTTTGAATCTTCGTTTCGCTGGCAAAGACGATGTTAGAAAATTGAAGAAGGCAGAGGCATCCGAGAAGGTTTACAAGGCGACCGTTGAGTTTGACAGAAACGTTTCGGATGAAGAGTTGGAGACTGTAGAGAAAACCTTCACAAACACTGTTGTTCGTCAGCAAACACCCTTACGTGTTCTACATAGAAGGGCAGATCTAGTTCGGGAAAAGTACATATATGAGGCGAAAATAAAGAGGTTGACGCCGAACAGCGCAGAAATGAGGATACGTTGTCAAGGAGGACTTTATATCAAAGAGTTAATAACCGGAGATGAAGGCCGAACAGATCCCTGCGTAGCCAAGATCGTCAACGCTGAAGCTAAACCTCTCGAGTTAGACGTTTTAAACGTCGTTATGAGGGAATCCTGAAAATGGGAAGGAAGGCGAAAGGATATCGCAGAAAAACCCGTTCCCTCTTAAAGAAAAAACCTCGAGAACGGGGAAAAGTCGGGCTCAGCAAAATACTTTATGAGTATAAACCCGGAGAGAAAGTTGTGGTTAAGGTCGATCCCAGCGTTCATAAAGGCATGCCTCATCGGAGGTATCATGGAAAAATCGGCGTTATAGTTAATAAGAAAGGCAGAAGTTATATCGTGAATGTAACGCAAGGGAACGCAGTTAAAGAGATAATTGTTCGCCCAGAGCATATAATACCCCATGCAGAGGGATAAAAGTGTCAAGAAAGGCCTTAAAGGAACGGCCCATCACGATTCCGCAGGTAAAAGAAACCCTAGAAGCCGTAGGCGAAGAACGATTAGATCAATTCCAGAGAAGGTCACTGGATTACGCGGCAAAATTCTCCAAAGTCGACCCTAGCATGGCAGAAACCCTCGTGAACAAACTCGTGGAGCAGTTTGAATTGGAAGAAGAAGAGGCTGTTCAAATCACAAACTGCATGCCGGAAAGCATCCAAGAAATTAGAGTTTTTTTAGCCAGTGGACGCAGGATAATGGAAACTTCCAAGCTGAAAAGAATGCTGGCTTTCTTAGATGAGTATAGAAAGAGGGAATAAGGTCTTCTTCTAAACATATTTATTACAGCTCGGATGGGGAAAGAATGGAAAAAAGCGAGAAAAGATACGAAGAATACGCTTACGTTCTCGATTATTTTCCCCATGGAAGGCCTGGATCCCGGCCAGGATACCGAGCAGGCGCACTTGTTCAAGTTGTGGGAGAAGAATATTTCACCCTTCTCGAAGCAATCGCGAAGGAAGGTCTCGTCCTCAAAACTTATGACAGAGTTTACGTTGGTAAAGATGCCCGTGAAAAAATAGCCTATATCATTGGTCGGATAAGCTATGATGAATTAACAAGCAACGCCAAGATGGAACTCCCCGCGGTGGTGGAGAAAATGGTGTTTAATCGAGAGAACTGGTTTGTGATTTTCTTTAACACAGCCCAGGCGATAACGCCTAGAATGCATGCGTTGGAATTGATTCCGGGAATTGGAAAAAAATACATGTGGCAGATTCTTGATGAAAGAGAGAAAAGGCCTTTCCAAAGCTTCGACGATTTGCAGCAACGCGCTAACATGCCTAACCCCGCCAAACTCGTCGCGAAAAGGGTTCTGGAGGAGTTAGCTGGCGAAAGCAAATATAGACTGTTTACAAGAGCACCCTAGTGGTAGACATATGAGTTTTCTTCAAAGGGCGAGGCGCCTCCTTCGTCTTTACAGGTTTCTGCCTAAAAAACGCTTGGGACAAAATTTTGTGGTTAACGCTGATCTGTTGGAGAGAATGGTATCGTATGCGTCTGTAACCGACGATGACGTTGTTTTGGAGGTAGGAGCCGGGCTTGGTTTTTTGACGCAGCTTCTTTCTCGTGAATGCAAAAGGGTTATTGCGGTTGAGGTTGATCCTAAACTGATAAGGATACTGAGAAAGCAACTTCAAGACCTGCAGAACGTGGACTTGATAGAGGGAGATATAATGAAGGTTTATGTTCCTCCATTTAGCAAGTTTGTTTCTACCCCTCCCTACTCGATTTCATCTCCACTCCTGTTCTGGCTTCTAGAAAGGAAATTTGACTGCGCAGTTTTAACTTTCCAGAAGGAGTTTGCTAAGAGGCTCGTTGCTTCCGTGGGTACCAAGGATTATGGGAGGTTAACCGTCACCACCTATTACCGAGCTGAAGCGGAGCTTTTGGACTACGCGCCCAAAGAAATGTTTTACCCCCAGCCAGACGTGGATTCCATGGTCGTGCGTTTGAGGCCAAGGGAGCCTCCCTTCCAGGTAGAAGATGAAGAAACCTTTCTAGAACTCGTGCGAACACTCTTCACTCAACGTAACAAGAAGGTGAGAAACGCCATCATTCCCTTCCTGTATAAGCAGGGAGTAAAAAGCGAAAATGCTGTAAGACTGGCGGATTCTTTGCCCTTTTATAATAACCGGGTGCGAGGACTAGCGCCTGAAGACTTCGGAATTCTAACCAACGAAATCGTTCGAAAGCCTTGGTATGGCATATCCAAAAGAAGTATAAATGTAAAGGCGTAGTATTGCTAAGGTAAGGTGAAGAATTGTATGTGTATTCTCGGCAAAGACAAGCTGATGGAACTTATCGAAAAGTATAAGATAATTTATCCCTTCGACTACAATCTCCTAGACGGCGAGAGTTACATCCTAACCGTGAAAGAAGAAACCACGTTACATTATCTTGAACATAAAAACCTCATTTCCTATGAAGTTGTGTTCACGCCACCGGACTACGTGGCTCATCTCACAGCAAAGAGTAAGTATGGAAGGAGAGGATTATCCTTTCTCAACGCTGCAAAGGTTCACAGCGGCTTCATTGGAAGACTAGCCTTGGAACTCGTTAACCTAAACAACGACAGGCAACCAATAACGATTAAGAGAGGAGACCCCTTCATGCACATCGAGTTCGTAACCAGAGAAGGCGAGCCATCCCCCTACATGGGACAATATCAATTCCAGTACGTAACCGAAGACGAGAAAAAAATGTACCTTCCAATCCTGAAGAACGTTTTTCCAAACTTTGATGAATTAGCCAAAATATGGTTCAAAAATGAAAACCCATAGAAATTACGAGAACTTTTGTTTTGATGATTCGGATTTCAAATCAATTCTTTCAGTAAGGAATGGTTTATTAACAAAGGCTTAAATATCATGGTTGGAGGCCATTGAGGGATAAACCATGAAGGCACGCAACTATCGAAAGGCAAAGGGCCAGTCCTACACAAGGAAAGAGTATATGCGAGGCTCTCCCTCGCCAAAAATAACAAAATTCACCATGGGAGACCCCACAGGTAGTTTTGAGTATCAAGCTCTTTTGGTCGCCCGGAAGGAAGCCCAAATTCGACATAACGCCTTGGAGGCAGCACGCGTAGCAACAAATAGACTGCTTTCAGAAAAATTGGGAAGCAGTTACCTTTTACAAATCTTGCCTTATCCCCATGTCGTGTTGCGTGAAAACAAAATGATTTTTGGAGCGCACGCAGATCGACTTCAAGACGGAATGAGAAAGGCCTTCGGGAAACCCATAGGAACCGCGGCACGAGTGAAATCGGACCAAGCGGTCATAATGGTTAACGTGAATGAGGATGGCCTCGAAGTCGCAAAGGAGGCCTTAAAGCGGGGAGGCGCCAAACTACCCATACCCTGCCGAATAACTATTGAGAAAATTGGAGGCTAACTGAGGTGAATCAGGTTGCAGGGTTCAAGCAAAACGACGAAACAGTCCAAGAAAAAGAAACATATCGCATGGTTTGAAGATTTGAGAAAAGAAGACATTCCACTTGTTGGAGGCAAAAACGCAAACCTAGGTGAAATGCTTCAAGCTGGAATACCTGTCCCGCCGGGCTTCGCTGTCACCGCCTATACATATAACAAATTCATAACGAAAACTGGTCTCGCCGAAAAAATATACAAAACCATCGAGGAAACCGTTACCGCCGTGAGCAACCCCCAGCAGTTTGAGAAAGCTTCAAAAGAAATTCGGAAACTCATCGAAGCAACCCCTATGCCACGCGACATAGAAACGGCTATCAAGAAAGCATACACAACCCTCAGTAAAAGAACCAAATCAACTGAAGCACTCGTGGCCGTGCGATCAAGCGCAACGGCTGAAGATCTACCTGATGCCTCCTTCGCCGGACAGCAAGAAACTTATCTAAACGTGATTGGAGCCAAGGAACTTTTTGAAAAAACCATAAAATGCTGGTCAAGCTTGTTCACGCCGAGGGCCATCTTCTATCGAACCGAAAAAGGCTTCAAACATGAACAAGTTCTCATCAGCGTTGGCGTACAAAAAATGGTCAACGCAAAGGCTGCCGGCGTCATGTTTACCATAAACCCCGTTACCGGAGAATCAGACCAGATGGTCATCGAAGCCAACTGGGGAATCGGCGAGTCGGTCGTTTCAGGCTCCGTAACCCCGGACAACTACGTGGTGGACAAGAAGACACTGAAAATCTTGGAAAAGAAAATAGCCAAGAAAGCGGTGGAGTATATTCGTGACCCAAAAACAGGCAAAACGATTCATGCTGATGTGTCCGCTGACAGGCAGGAACAACAGTGCCTAACAGACGAAGAGATAACTAGGCTCGCTGAACTTGCCAAACGCATCGAGGAACACTATGGAGGTAACCCTCAAGACATTGAATTTGCCGTTGACAGCGGCCTTCCTTTCCCGGAGAATGTTTTCATTGTTCAGTCAAGACCCGAAACCGTGTGGAGTTTAGAAAAGGCGCCACCAAAAATAGAGGCTCCAAAGCCACCAGCTCCTGCCCAGCTAGTAGAACGGAAGGTTGTTGTTAGAGGAATAGCGGCTGGCAAAAGAGCCGTAGGAGCAGGCTTAGCAAAAGTCGTCCTCACACCTGAAGATGCTTCGAAACTTGTGAAAAAAGGCGACGTGCTTGTAACCCCCATGACTAACCCAGACTACGTGCCCTTCATGAGGTTGTCAGGGGCCATAGTCACTGACAAGGGTGGAGTCACTTGTCACGCAGCTATAGTGAGCCGAGAATTTGGCATCCCCTGTATCGTTGGAACGGAAAATGCCACAAAATTGATGGTAACTGGTCAAGAATACACCATAGACGCAAAAAGCGGCGTTGTTTACGAAGGAATTATGAGTGAAGTTACGGAGCTAACTTCCTCAGCGACCGCGCCTGCTTCAACAGTGATTACATCCGCTCCAATAACAGCCACCAAAATCCACCTCAATTTAGGCGTTCCCGAAATGATTGAAGAATATAAGGATCTTCCTTTCGATGGGATAGGTCTCATGCGCCTCGAGTTTATTCTAGCTAGCTACATAGGAGAGCACCCATTATATCTCTTAGAAATTGGACAAGGCAACAAGTTTGTAAACAAGTTGGCTGAGGGAATAGCCACAGTTGCAAGGGTCATACAGCCGCGACCCGTGGTCGTGAGGCTCAGCGACTTCAAAACAAACGAATATAGAGAATTGAAGGGCGGGGAAAAATACGAGATAGTGGAGGCGAATCCTATGCTGGGTTGGCGTGGTGCCAGCCGATACATAAGCGAATGGTACGAAAAAGCCTTCAGACTGGAATGCAAGGCCATCAAAAAATGCAGAGAAGAATGGGGACTCAAAAATGTGTGGGTTATGCTTCCAATGATCAGAACAGTATGGGAAGCAAAGAAATGCCTAGAAATAATGAAGGACGAGGGACTTGAAAGGTCTAGAGACTTCCAGGTATGGTTTATGGCTGAAACTCCAGCCATCGCCATAATGGCCGACGAATTCTCGAAACTCTGCGACGGCTACTCAATAGGCTCAAACGACATGACTCAAGGCATCCTCATGATCGACCGCGACTCGGAACGACTAGGATTGATGGGATACTTTGACGAGAGGGACCCCGCCATCAAGCGGATACTCGCCCACCTAATCAAAGTGGCTCATGAACATGGCTGCACCGTATCCATCTGTGGGGAAGGTCCCTCAAACCTTCCAGACTTTACCGAATTCCTAGTTCGCTGTGGAATCGACAGCATTTCTGTGAACGCCGATGCCGTGATCAGCACGAGAAAGTTGGTTGCAAGCCTCGAACAGAAAATGCTACTCGTAGAGTTAGCTGAACTGCGCGAACGCAGCAAGGGTCAAGCAACTCAGAAACCTAAACAGGACTGGGAATGGACTCCCATGTGGGAATGAGTCCGTCAGAAAGTTTTCGCCAGTAACCTATGTGACCATCCTTTTTCATGGTGCAGTGGTAAATGTAGATGAAAACAACATCCTTTGACCTTGAAGAGAAAAGACTGAAGAAAGAAGTAAGCAAAGGGAAGACTAAGATCGTCTTAGTACAGCTTCCAGAGGGATTAAAAGCCGAAGGAACGCGTCTCGCAGCCCTCATCGAAGACGCTGGAGCCCTCGCAATAGTTTCCGCCGATCCATGTTACGGCGCCTGTGACCTAGCTCTGTCCGACGCTGAAAACCTAGGCGCGGATCTCATAGTCCATTACGGGCACAGTCCACAAACCAAACAGGAAAGAGTGCCAACGATTTACATGGAGGCAAGAGCAAAAATCAGCGTTAAAGAGGCAGTAGAGAAAGCGATACCCCTCCTTGAGCCTTGGAGTAACATCGGTTTAGTAGCGACGGTTCAACACGTCCACAAACTCGATGAAGCAAAAATTTTACTTCTCAAAGCTGGAAAAACCGTTGCAATAGGAGATGCTGGCCTAGTTAAATATCCTGGACAGGTGATAGGCTGTAATTTTAGCAACGCCCAATCAATTTCAGAAGAGGTTGAAGCTTTTCTTTTCATTGGAGGAGGCAGATTCCACGCCATAGGCGTGGCGTTAGCCACGGCAAAGCCGACGATAATTGCTGATCCCTACGAAAAAAGAGCGTATCCTATTCACGATGAAGTTCCGAGGATACTCAAACAGCGATGGGCGAGTATCTCTGAAGCAAAAGGGGCCGAGAACTTTGGAGTATTAATAGGCTTGAAAAGTGGACAGAAGAGGCTCAAGGAAGCCGTGAAAATCAAAGAGAAGCTCCAGAAAAGTGGCAGAAAGGCTACCTTGCTTGCGCTCAGAGAAATCACATCTAACGCGTTCATGCAGTTCCCAAACATAGATGCGTTTGTGAACACTGCTTGCCCTCGACTTTCCCTAGACGATACGCCGAATTTTCTTAAGCCAATTCTATCCCTAAGCGAAGCACTTGTGATGCTGGAAGAGATGGACTGGGAAGAACTATGCAGAAAAGGCTGGTTCGAAAACTAGACCTAGAAAAGGCAATCTCAGAGATCGAAACCCATCCGATGCCTAAGGCTTCCCTCGAACAATACACAATTTCTTCGCGAGTCGCTTCGGAAGTGCTCTTTGTAGCAACATACGTTTACAATGACATCATCGGTAAGACAGTCGTGGATTTGGGTTGCGGCACAGGGAGACTTGCGATAGGTGCTGCTCTTCTCGGAGCGAGAGAAATCTTTGGGGTTGATGTGGACAAAGTAGCTGTGAATTTGGCGCGAAAAAATGCGGAAAAAAGGAATATGAAGCAAAATACTCATTGGTTCGTGGCAGACATCGACGTTATACAAGGAACCTTTGACACGGTTCTGCAGAATCCTCCATTTGGTGTGCAGAGAAGAAGTGCGGATCGGAAATTCATAGAGAAATCTTTAGAGTTGGGGCGTAGGATATACTCGCTTCACAAGGGTGGAGAGCGCAACCGAGAATTTATCAAAAGGTTTATTGAGAGGCATGGAGGAAAAGTTACGGGTATATTTCCTATGAAAATGGATATTCCGAGGATGTTTGAATTTCACACGAAAAAGAAGCGTAGTGTCCAAGTTGACCTGTATCGAATAGAAGGGAAGAGCCTATGAGTAGGTCTGAAAGAAAAAGTGGACTTTTCGTTGTGCCCGGAGACCGTTTAGGCGTTATCGAAGAGTTTACGCCGGGACCCGGAACCTACGTAGAACATGGAACCATACATTCTAAAATCACTGGACGTACGCTTCTAGATATGCTGAACAAAAAGGTTTCAGTGTACCCTCTTGTTCAAACAGCAAACGTCCCGCAGACAGGGAGCATAGTCTCCGGACAAGTGTTAGACGTGAAAAACAAAAAAGCCGTTTTACGCATATCACAGGTAGGAAAAAGACCACTATCCGGCTTTTTCACAGGCGTTTTACACATCTCTGACGTGAGTCCAAGCTACGTCGATACCATGTTTAGTGTGTGCAAAACAGGTGACATAATGAAAGCAAAGGTCATCAGCGACAAAAACAGAACATTCTATTTGTCGACAGCGGAGAAAAATTTGGGAGTTATCTACGCCCTCTGCTCAAGATGTGGGCACGTATTACGATTGGGAAAACAAGAGATGCAATGCTCCAGATGTGGAAACATTGAAAGGCGGAAAGTACCACCAGACTACGGAGAAGCAGCGTAAGAGGGGGCAGAAATGAAAGTTAAGGTTCTGAAAAGAACATCCAACGAATTGAAAATCGAAGTCGAAGGAGAAGGTCACACCCTTTGCAACGTGCTACAAAAAGCGCTTCTGGAGGACGACACCATCGAGATGGCTGGGTACAATGTGCCGCATCCGCTCTTCGACAGCACAATAGTGTATGTTCACACAAAGGGAAAGCGAAGGCCGGAAGCCGCTTTAAAAGAAGCAACGGAAAAAATTCTGAGCCGAAACAAGGAGTTCAGAAAGTCCTTTAAGAAAGCGCTTAAAGATTGGCAACGGAAATAGATCGAATCTAGCTGTTTCATCTATGCCCGTTTCATAAGTCAAGCTTTCTCTTTGCTGTGAGGAGGAAGGAGCAGAAGGCTTCGACCGTGTCTTCGCCTTGTTCCAGAATGCTAACTCCCTCTTGCATCGTCATCAAACCTCGTACCCAGGCATATACGATTAAAGCTTCAACGGCATCCGCCTGTTTGTGGCGGTCAATCCTTGAGGGCAGAAGGCTTCTTAATCCCGCTTTCTTTAGAGCCTCAGCGAGTAAACGGTTATCAACCTTAGCACCTGTTGGTTCTCCTTTTCTCTTCGA
>JAOUPL010000034.1 GCA_029879825.1 Candidatus Bathyarchaeota archaeon | reverse complement strand
CTCTTGACAACATCTACTTCGAAGCCAGCCATCTTAGCACTAGCAGGGTTTGTCCCGTGGGCTGAGTCAGGAACAATCACTTTTCTCCTGTTTTTTCCATGTTCTTTGTGATATGCTTTCATCATGAGGCATCCGAGGAATTCTCCTTGGGCGCCTGCTGCTGGAACAAAGGAAAACTTATGCATGCCCGTTATTTCGCAAAGCATTTTTTCAAGCTTGTATAGTAGTTCGAGGCTTCCTTGCGTGGTTCTTTGGTCTTGGAGTGGATGGACATTTTGTACGCTTTCTAAAGAGGCAAGTTTTTCGTTTATAACCGGGTTATATTTCATTGTGCAACTTCCTAGGGGATAGGTGCCGAGACTTATGCCGTAGTTCATTTGACTAAGCCGTGTAAAATGCCGGATAACTTCAAGTTCACTTACTTCAGGCAGATTTAACTCCTTTCTACGCATTTCTTTAGGTAATTCGTTTAGGGCCTCCCTTAATTCTGAGAATATTTCCTTTTCTAGGGTGGGAATTACGTGACCAATTGCTCCTTTACGACTGACTTCAAAGATTAGTGGTTCATTCCATCTGCTTTGTCTATACATTTGTTTTCACCTCAAAAGCTGGTCAAGCGTGTCGACGTAGTTGTCGATTTGCTGTTTACTATGCAACTCGGTGACGCATACAAGCACCGATTCTCCTAGCTCTGGAAATTCTGGTGCAAGCAATTTGCCTCCACAAATCTTATGCTCTAAAAGTTCTCTTAACACATCGTTAGCTTGCCTACCTTTAAAGCGCACTGTGAATTCTTTAAAATGGGGTGCTTTGAATAAAGGCACGTCAACCCCATCAATTGAATTGAATTTTTTGATTGCGTATTTCGTTTTAGCTAGGATGTGTTCACTTAGCTCACGAATGCCGCTTTTTCCAAGAAGTGAAAGATATACGGCGGAAGCAAGGGCACTTAGGGCATTGTTAGTACATATATTGGAATTTGCTTCTCCTCTGCGAATGTGTTGTTCCCTAGTTTGCAGGCTCATGACAAAAGCTCTTTGCATTTCATCGAGGGTTGTAGTCATGCCTATAATCCTCCCAGGCATGGCTCTAATCATCTTTATGTCGCTTTTACATGCTAATATTCCAAGTAGGGGTCCACCGAAATTCACCGGGTTTCCAAATGGTTGTCCTTCGCCTACCACGATGTCAGCTCCGTAGTCACCTGGGGGTCTTATGATTCCCAAGGATGTCGGATCAACTCCCACAATGAATACTGCACCAGCATCATGTGATATCTCAGCTACTGCATCTACTTGGTTTTCTAAAAAACCAAGATAGGATGGATTTTCTAGATATACTGCAGCTGTATCTGAAGTAACTTTCTCCTTAAGATTTTCCAGCACAATTTGCCCATCCTCTCTTGATTGAGCAACTTCAACCATCCTCATTCCAATTGGATCGATGTATGTTTGCAGTACGGCACTTCTATCAGGGGACGTAAATCTTGGGATAACCACTTCACTTCTTCCAGTGAGTCTTTTAGACATTCTTCCAGCTTCTCCAAGGGCAGTTGCCCAATCATACATCGAAGCGTTAACCACGTCTATCTCCAATAGCTCCGTTACAAGACTCTGATACTCAAACAACGCCATGAGCATCCCTTGACTGGCTTCGGGTTGATATTGCGTATACGAGGTCAAGAATTCGCTTCTGGAAACTATTTCTGAAACAGCTGCTGGTATGTAATGAAGCCAAGCGCCAGCGCCTAAAAAAACTGACATATCGTTATAAGATATGTTTCTACTTAAGATTCTTGATACATGTTTGTAAGTCTCCAATTCTGAAAAGGAACCTGTTAGGTTCAACTCTCTTTTGAGTACGAATTTAGTAGGTATGTCCGAGTACAAATCTTGGATGCTCTCAACTTTCAGTGCACGTAGCATACCTTTCCAATCGGTAATCGTGGAGTTTGCGATAAAAGGATGTGGAAAAACCTTATCTTTCAAATTTTTTCTCCTCCATAAACTATCTGAACATTATCTGAAATAAAGTATGTGCACGCGTGCGTAATCTGGGGCGCTCCATCTTGCTCCAATTTTTCTCTCATCAACTGCTTTTTTGAAGCGAGGCTCATTGGCTTCTAAGACAAAATAATGAAAAATGAGAGATTATGCTTCAAGCCTTTAGATTATTCCGAGTTTTCTGCCGCCTTCTTTGAAGGCGTCTATGGCCCTGTCTAGTTGTTCTGTTGTGTGTTTCGTGCATAGCTGGACCCTGATTCTTGCTTTGTCCCTTGCAACCATGGGATAGAAGATTGGCAAAACGAATATCTCCTTTGTCCAGAGGAAGTCTGCAAGATCTCTTGCAGTTTTGCTCTTGCCACACATCACCGGGATTATGGGGGTCTCCGTATTGCCAGTGTCAAACCCAACATCCTTCAAAGCCTCAAGAAGATAGTTACGGTTTTCCCAAACTCTCCTGACATGTTGTGGTTCTTTTTCCAGCACGTCTATGGCTGCAATACAAGCAGCAGCAACACCTGGTGGAACAGCACCACTTAGCAGCCAGGTTCTAGCCTTGTTATAAGCAAAGTTACGAAGGTCTTTGCCACCGGTGATGTGGCCGCCTATGACACCAAACGCTTTAGAGAATGTTCCCATCTCCACGTGCACCTCGTCACGTCCAAGATGGAAATGACTGACAATGCCTCGTCCGCCTTCGCCTAATACGCCTTCGCCATGGGCGTCATCGACATATACACCGGCACCGTGTTCTTTGCCAATTCTAGCTATTTCGGGTAGTGGTGCAAGGTCTCCATCCATGCTGAAGACCCCATCTGTTAAGATCCAGATATGATTATAGGGCGGGTCATGTTTCTCCGCTTCCTCCATCACACGTGCCAAGTCTTCTATGTCTTTATGTTTGAATATCGCCCTGTCAGTGGGGCTTAGTCTTACGCCATCAATTATTGACCCGTGGTTTAGCTCGTCTGAAACGAAAAGGTCTCCTCTGCCAGCAAGTTGTGGAATGAGCCCCTCATTAGCCATGAACCCCGTTTGAAAAGTTAGCGAAGCTGGAGCGTTCTTGAATTTTGCAAGACGCCGGTCCAATTCCTCATGGAAAATCATGTTGCCAGAAATCGACCTGTCGCTACCTGCACCAGCGCCATATTTTCGAGTTGCCTCTATAGTTGCTTCAACAACCTTTGGATGTGTTGCGAGGTTCAAGTAGTTGTTTGCACACAGCATCAGAACTTCTTTTCCGTTTACTATGCAAATTGGTTCGCTTGCGCTTTCTAGAACCTTAATTTCCCAGTTGAGGTTCTCACGAACCAAGCGTTGATATTCTTCACCCAAATATTTTGTTGGGTGACGTGAGATAGTCACATTGATCACATTTCAAAAATTTGGTTTCACATTCTTTTAACATTTCCTATGTGATCCGGATAGAAAATTTTGTTCTAGAGGTTTCAGCAAATCGTTTTGTCATTTTTTTCTATCATATCCTTTGTCATAGCAGCCAAATCATGTGTGGATCTCCAACCCCACTCCTCACTGGCGACACTATCATCTATTGACATGGGCCAAGAATCAGCAATCTTCTGTCTAAAGTCAGGCTTGTATCCGCATTCGAATCCCGGAATGTACTTCTTGATTTCAGCCACTAGCTCTCCAGCAGAGAAGCTCATTCCGGCCACGTTATAGCTGACGTAGCGTTTAACCTTGGACAGGTCAGCCTCCATGAGGTCCATGGCGGCTTTGATGCAATCTGGCATGTACATCATTGGCAGGACTGTGTCTTCCCTCACGAAGCACGTGTACCGCTTCTTCTTGATTGCTTCATAAAACATCTCTACAGCGTAGTCTGTTATGCCTCCACCCGGAGGAGTCTCACTGCTTATGATGCCGGGATAGCGGACGCTTCGTACATCCAAGCCGAATCTAATGAAGTAGTAGTTGCACAACAGCTCACCGGCGACCTTTGTGACTCCATACATGGTTCTAGGTATTAAGACGGTGTCTTGGGGGGTGTTAACGCGTGGGGCCTCCGGGCCGAAGACGGCGATGGAGCTGGGCCAAAAAACTCTGACCAGCTCATGTTTCCTTGCAATCTCAAGTATATTGTAAAGGCTGTCTATGTTTACATTCCAAGCAAGCTGCGGTTTTTCTTCGCCTGCAGCCGAGAGAACTGCCGCCAGATGATAAATTGTGTCGATACCATATTTTTTTATGACCTTCGTAATGCCCTCTCTGTCGGTAACGTCAACATACTCGAAGGGGCCTGAATTGAATAATTTCTCGCTGGGTTTTCTCCTATGTCCAGCCGCAATGACATCGTCATTGCCGTATTTATTTCGCAGCTCTATCGTTAATTCAGATCCGATTTGACCGGTGGCGCCGGTCACGAGAATTCTTTTCATTCTTTCTACTGGCATTTGATAACCTCGCGCGCACGGCGCGCATTTATTGTGAGAGAACGACGTTAGAACATTCGGGATATAAGAATTTTCGGATGAAAACTTGTTTTCCTGTTGTTTCAGTTTGCGATACAGCATTTCAACTGGAGGAAGTTACAACTCTCCGCTTATTCATTAAGCTGCAACTCTGCGTTTTTTATCAAAATAGTTTATAGCTCACGCAATAAATCTTGTCATCGAGGAAAATATGAAGCTGGGTTTCATCGTTAATCCGATAGCGGGCATGGGAGGTAGAGTTGGCCTAAAAGGAACAGACGGCGTCTTGAAAGAGGCGATCGCAAGGGGAGCCAAACCAATAGCACCAAAAAGGGCAGGGGAATTCTTGCAAAAACTAAAAGAAAACATAACAGAAACACCTATGGAAATTTTGACGTGTCCGGGTATAATGGGTGAACAAGAGGCGAAAAAAGTAAGTCTCTCGATTCAGGTTTTGCCCATGGAGATTGGAGAGAAAACAACCGCTGAAGATACAAAAACTGCGGTTAAATTGATAGTGAATGTGAAGGCGGATTTGATGGTTTTTGTTGGTGGAGACGGCACAGCCAAAGACATTTTTGATGCCATGCAGAGCTGCGGTGAAATACCTGTTTTAGGTGTTCCATCTGGAGTTAAAATGTACAGCGGCATTTTTGCGGTAAATCTTTCAGACGCGGTGGATGTTGTTTTGGCCTTTGCCCAAAACCAAGCGGAGATAACGGAGTTTGAAATTATGGATGCTGATGAAACGGCAATTCGAAGCGACGCTTTCGCGGTTAAGCTTCACGGTTTTCTGAGAGCTCCATTCCTTCCAATGCGGATTCAAGGGAGCAAGCAGGTAAGTCCGGAAACTGTTGATGAGAAGGAAAACCAAACAGCCATAGCAAGATTCATAATAGAAGAGATGCAGCCGGAAGCAATGTATATACTCGGACCAGGAACAACAGTCAAGCGCATTGCAGAACTTCTAGGCGTAAAGAAAACGGTTCTAGGCGTGGACATCTACAATAACGGCAAAATCATATTTGACGTAAATGAAAAAAGGATTCTGGCGGAAGTGGAGGACTGGCAGAACACTTGGATTATTCTTTCGCCAATTGGACGTCAGGGAATTCTTTTTGGGAGGGGAAACCAGCAGATAAGCCCTGCAATCATAAAGCGTGTTGGAAAACAGCGGATAATCGTCGTGGCGACAAAAGGCAAGCTTCAAGGTATTGACGGTGGTGTTTTAAGAGTTGACATTGGAGATGCAGAAGCGGATAATATGCTTAAAGGATACATTAAAGTTTTCACGGACTACAGGGAATGGCGACTTATGCCAGTGCATTAGTGGGCGTGCGTGGCGCGGCTTCGTTCCCATTTAGCCCGATCTCTCTAATAATACCCTGAAATGATTATCTTTCAAAAATAAAAAATAAGGAAAAGTATCTGCTCGCTCAATTGGCGGGCCCGCGGGGATTTGAACCCCGGCTCTCCGGCTCCGAAGGCTTGCGCGCCATCTTTTTAGTCGGCTCGGCGCCTTGATCCTGGCTAGGCAACGGGCCCCGAAATAAGATGCTGGACAAACGATTAAAGGATTTTCTTCAGGATAAGCAGTCACTTATGCTCAACAGGTAATTGCCAAATTTTGAAAGAGAAGAATAGCGCTGAAAGGGCGAGGATTGTTTATGCGCGGAATAGGGGAGCAGTCCTCGCTGTCGGAAATTTCCGACAAGCTCGAAACGTTGTTATGCGCGCGCCAAAGCGAAAGTAGTTATAAATAGACTCTTTACTCAGTAACTCTAATACAGAATCTGGAGGAATGGTTAACGTGACCAAAAAAACCTTGCGTGTATCTAAAATCAAAGATGGCACCGTGATAGATCACATTACAGGCGGCCACGCGTTTGATGTAATAAAAATTTTAGGAATCACAGGCCGCGTGAACGGGGTTGTAACAGTCGCTATTAACGTTCCCAGCAAAACGCTAGATGTGAAAGACATGGTTAAAATTGAGGGGAGAGAACTGAAATCCGAAGAAGTGGATAAAATAGCGTTGTTGGCTCCCCACGCCACCATCAACATTGTTAGAAACTACAAAGTTACGGAAAAGCAGCGGGTCAAGCTACCCAATATTATACGTGGAATAGTGAAGTGCGCAAATCCCGCGTGCATCTCAAACAGCAAAGAGCCAGTGCAACCTACCTTTTACGTGGACAGCGAAGAGCCCCTGCGCCTAAGGTGCCATTACTGCGGCTACATCATGGAAAAACAAGACATACTCAAACAATTCTAACTTACACGTGTGGTTGATTAAGGAATAGGGGAGAATAATGGGGTATATTTATCTATACACTGGAACAGGTGGAGGAAAAACAACAAACGCTTTGGGCTTAGCCTTAAGGTCTGTGGGTCACGGCCACAAAGCGGTCATAATTCAGTTTTTGAAATGGTGGAAGAATACTGGCGAATACAAGATAAGGAAAAGACTTCAACCCTACTATGAGATTTACCAGTTTGGCAGAAAGGGCTGGATTGGACTAAGCAACCTGGGTGAAGAAGACAAGAAGCTTGCAAAAGATGGTTTAGAGTTCGCCAAGAAAGTTGTCAAAGAGAAGAAACCCCATCTGCTGATCTTGGACGAAATAAACTTGACTCTCCACTGTAACCTGTTGGAACCTGAAGAAGTATTAGACCTTTTGAATAAGATTCCCAAGAAAACCGATGTAGTTTTAACTGGAAGATACGCTCCAAAAGAACTCATGGAAAGAGCTGACTTCATTAACGAAGTGAAAGACATAAAACATCCGAAGGAAATACCGACAACAAAGGGCATCCAGTACTAATCAGCCTTTTGTCTGAAGGAGAAGTATTGCCTTAGCTAAGTCACCTTCAGTTTCTTCCAGGGCTCTCTTCGCCTCTTCCACGCTTTTTCCAGTCTGATCTGCCACGAGCCTCACGTCCTCTTCGGGAATAGTCACCTTAGCTGCCTCCTTTTCAACTGCTCTTTCGGTGATTCTTTCTCCTGTCACCTGGAAGATTTTTTGTCCATGAAGGTCAAGTATAGCGACTTGAGGATTTTCAACAATAATTTCTTTGCTGCTGGTTTTGAAGATAACCTCCTGAACGTCGGGCATTTCTCCCATGCTTAGGCCCATACGTTGCATCATCCTTTTGGCTTCCCTTGGACTTACTCTTCTCCGCAATTTTGTTACCTCCCTTCTACACTAATTTTATTTTGCTTTCTTAACTTTCTTCCGCTACCCCCTTCCGCACTCGCACCGCCGCTCCTCTTCTAAATGTCTTCATTTCCTTTCCAGAAAGCACGGCTCTTCCCACAGCCAAAGCCTCACCTTTTTTGGTTACGACAATAACTTCTTCTTGAGGCCTTATCTCTTCATCGGCGTCGATGACGTATTTGGCAAAGACACTCTTTCCCTCGGCAACAAAGGGCTCGGCCTCTTCTTGAATTCTAACCCATAGCCTTGGAGGTTTTACGTGCTCCATTATTCGCTTGGCTCCTGCAATGGTTAGGGAAAAAAGGCCGTCGGTGGGTCGAAGGGTGGCTAACATTTTTTCTCCTAAGTATATGTGGCGTATTCTCCCTGTTCTCTTCGAGTAAACGATTCTAGCTTCATTTGGGAAGAGTTTTTTCCCCACCTCTCCTCCAAACTGATAATTCGCTATGCTCCTTATTTTCTGGAGAGCGTCAGGTTTGTCACCCATGTTTTCACCATGAAATTCTACGATAACATTAAGCGTTAGACATTATTTTTTTGTCTTTCTGAACCTTCGTGTAGTTTAACTAACTTAAATGGATTGTTTGATGTTGAAACAGGGAGAAGAACCAACGTAGGTACAAAGAATTAAACTTTGATTTTTGCGGGCGTTGAAACTCTAGGTCGCGAACGTTCCGGGAACTAATTCCTTTTAGCCAAGTTTCTGCTGACTTCAAAGCCAAGATCAAAAGCTTTAATGTTAATTCGGGCCATTTCCTTAGAGAAGTGGGCTTTCATAACTTTTTTCAGCGTTTCATTTTTTATTGGGAGTTTTCCGGTTCCGGATAGAGCCCCAAGCATGACCATATTGACTACTACCGGGGTACCGGCTTCTTTCGCAAGCTTTGTGGCATCGAATGCTATTACACTTCTTGATTTCCGTTTTAGCGTTTCGAGTACATTTTTGATGTGTGGATACTTCGTTAGGCCTAAGGGAACGGTGTATGGAATTATCGGTCTTGTGTTGATGACTGCTATGCCGTTTTTCGATAGGTACGTTATGTTCCTCAATGCTTCGGTGGGCTCTAAACCAACTAAAACGTCTCCTTTCCCTTCTGGTACTAACGGGCCATGGATCTCACTTCCGACTCGAATGGTGCTGGAAACGGGGCCTCCTCTGACCGCCATCCCAAGAATTTCTGATCCTCTAACTTTTAGACCTTCAATGGTCGCTGCCTTTCCAAGAATTTCAGTCATTAGTATTGTGCCTTGTCCCCCAACTCCTGCAATAACTATATTAAATTCTCTCACCATGTTCCTTCCCTCTCAAATGTATGGCTTCGTATGGGCAGATCTCTGCGCAAAATCCGCACCCGGTGCATAGGAGATCGTCTATGGCGTAATTCTTGTCTTTCTTGATGATAGCTGGACAAGCAAAAGTCTTAATGCATACTCCGCATTGCTTACATTTCTCAGCATCGACAATGTAGGGAACAACTTTCTCCCCTCGTTTCCTCTTCTCCTGTAGCTCCATTAAAGTGCACTTTCTTCTAAAAACAACCAAAGACGGGCCTTCAAACATCAATGCTCTTTGAACGATATCGATTGCCCCTCTCGAGTCAAATGGATCTGCAACTTCTACAAACCGTACTCCACATCCTTTCGCTACATTCTCGGCTTTTAGCTGAGTGGTTTTCACACCCGTTGCTGTAAAGCCTGATCCCGGGTGTGGCTGGAAACCGGTCATGGCTGTAGTTAGGTTGTCGAGTACGATGACCGTTATTTTCGCGTGGTTGTATACTGCATTTATTAGTGGGGGGATTCCCGCATGGAAGAATGTTGAGTCTCCTATGCACGCGAGTATGGGGGCTCTAACGACGTGGGCTAGACCATTAGCGACACCAATACTGGCTCCCATGGATATCAGAGTGTCCACAGTCTCTAATGGAGGAGCAACAGCGAGGCTATAACAACCTATGTCACCCGGATATATGGGCTCTACGCCATAGTTCTTCGCGACGCTTTTAGCGGCGGTTTTTATGGCGTAGAAAGAAGCTCTATGTGGGCATCCTGGGCAAAGAGCCGGGGGTCTAGAGGGTATAAGAGGCGCTGTTTCCTTTCTTAGCTGATCCAGTCGACTAAAGTCTATTGGAAGTTTAGCCTTGGTCAGCTCAGCAAGTGCTTCAGTTACCTTCCTCGTTGAAAGCTCTCCGATTAGAGGTATTAAATCCTTCCCGTGAACCTTAATCTTGATGTTTTCTTCTCCGGCAATAGCTTTAACATGGAGCTCCACAAACGGCTCCAACTCCTCTACAACCAACACTTCTTCAACCGAACTCAACAGCCTTTTCACCAAGTCTTCAGGAATTGGATGCGTTGTTCCGACCTTCAGAAGGGAAACCTTGCCGTCAAGGCCTAACCATTTTGTTGCTTCCAAGGTGTAAGCGTATGAGAGCCCACATGCAATCACACCTAGTTTCGCTTCATCAACCAGCTCCAAGCTGTTATAAGGAAGCCTGTTCACAGCTTGGCTTATTTTCTTAAACCTTTGAATCATTAAGGGCCTATTTTTTCTAGCTGTAGTTGGAACGTGTGTTAGCCATGAGGGGTCTTTTCTGAATACTCCTTTTCTATGCTTCTTCGGCAATTTACCTAAAGTTACATCGCCTCTTGCATGGTTGATCCTGGTTACGGTTCTTAACATAAAAACCTGGTTAAATTTTTCTGAAAGCTCGAAAGCGTCGGCCGTCCAGTCCTTTGCTTCTTGAACATTAGAGGGTTCAAGGACGGGTAGGTAGGCCTGTTTTGCTGTAAAACGGTTATCTTGCTCGTTTTGGGAGCTCCACGCTCGTACATCATCGGCCGACACTACCACGAGACCTCCTTTAACCCCCATATAGCCGGCTGTCATCAACGAATCGTGGGCGACGTTTACCCCAACATGCTTCATGGAGGCCATGGCTCTTAACCCACAGATTGAAGCTCCTAATGCAACCTCCAAAGCCACTTTTTCGTTGGTTGACCACTCAACGTATAGACCGAGGTGTTTGGACGCCTGCGCCAGTGTTTCCAATATCTCAGTTGAAGGGGTCCCGGGATAAGCTGCGGCAATTTGAACTCCGCCCTCCATGGCTCCACGAGCTATTGCTTCATTGCCAAGCAAAAAGACCCTTTCCCCAGGGAGACCCTTCGCTAAATCTCTCAGCATTTTATGCCTTCCTAACGAATTTTTAAAGTTTCTAAGGTAGTATCTCGTAATACGTGTGCATAAGACTTCTGCAAGAGTGGTAGGGATTCTGGGCGGGGCAAATGAGAACCCCAATAGTCCTAGGGCTTCATGATTTGCCTAACCATTCTCTGAACCCTATTCATGGCTTCTGAAATGTTTTCCATGGAGTTAGCGTAGGAGATTCGAACATATTTTTCTCCCTTCATGGAGAAGGCGGTTCCGGGCATAACGGCCACGTTGGCTTTTTCGATGAGTTGCTTTGTGAAATCCGGAGATTCGACGTCTAAAAGGAGTTTTGGATAGAGGTAAAAGGCACCTGTAGGTTTGGTTACGGAAAAGGCTTTCATTTCTTTCAATCTTTCAACCATGAGATCTCGTCTCTTTCGGTATTCTTTTACCATAATATTTACGCAATCTTGAGGGCCGTCCAATGCTGCTATCGCCGCCTTTTGCGCGAAGGAGGTTCGGCAGGCGTTGGCATATCCGCCGATTTTGCCCATAGCTTCAATGATGTTTGCGTGGGAAACGGCGTAACCAATCCTCCATCCAGTCATTGCATAGGTCTTGGAAAGGGAGAAGACGGTTATGATACGGTCTTTGAGGTCTGAATGCGTAGCTAGGCTGAAGTGTTTGGTTTCGTAGACGATTCTTTCGTAAACTTCGTCGAGGATGAGGATTAGGTCACGTTCTACGGCGAGATCGCCGATTTCCTCTATGACGTTTTTGGGCACAACTGCTCCAGTAGGGTTGTTGGGGGTATTCAATATGATAAGTTTCGTCTTTTTGGTAACATGCTTCTTAATTTCATCCACATC
>JAOUPL010000132.1 GCA_029879825.1 Candidatus Bathyarchaeota archaeon | reverse complement strand
GGTAGTACCACCTCGTCATAGCCGCACATAACATTAATTTTGTCTCTAACCTTCTCCAGAACGGCTAGGATGTACTTCAATTCTCCACTGCTGTCTTTTAAGCCAACTATGTTTGGGATTTCCGCAAGGTCCTCCACCATCTGCCAAGTTAACCAGACTCCAGTGCATTGAGGAATATTGTAGAGAATGATTGGAAGATCTACTTCAGTGGCGACGGTGGAGAAGTGTTCGTAGATCCCTCGATCTGTGGGCTTTAGATAAAAGGGGGTCACGATAAGCGCTGCGTCTGCTCCAGCATCCTTTGCATACTTAGTCAGCTCTAGGGCCTGATCGGTTCCACTTGCTCCCGTCCCTGCAACTACCACTACTCTACCGTTGACTTCATCAACAACAATATCGATTAATCTCTTCTTTTCATCAACCGTGAGATTTACAAACTCGCCAGTTGTTCCGCATGGAACAACGCCGCTTACTCCCAATTCTATACAGTGGTTGACAAGATTTCGCAACCTATCTTCGCTCAATTCTTTTCCATCGTCAGTGAAGGGAGTTACTAAGGCTGGCAAAATTCCCTTAGGCTTAAACATCAAACATCACCTCAACTTCACTACTCATTTAAACTATTATGGAGAAGACTACAAGACAATTTTCTTGCACAGTGTTAGCTTAAGTGGGCTTCGGTACCGCTAGATCTTTTGCACCCACCTTTGACAGCTTGGCTTCGGGATAGTTCTTCTCGATGATGGATATTATGATCTCAGCTTGCTTCACTTTTTCTCTTGCAAGGAAAGCTAGATGGTCTGGGCTTACCCAAGGCTTATAAAGCGAACCGACGCTGGGTCCGGGCTCAATCTTGTAGTAGCAAGGTGCAGCGACTCTCGTGATTTCCGGAGTTTCCCAAAATCTGTTGAAGCCACCCCATGAATCAAACAAGTAAACATGCACGTCAATGGGTATGTTGATGGCTTTCCTCATAGCTGCCAACATGGGAACCGTTAGGTCTGCCACTGGGTTGAAGGTATCGGCGCCCAGCATCTCTAAAACCTTTGCTCCAGCTGGGTTTGCGTGACCCGCAAAAATTGAAACCTTAAAGACCACGTCTTTGGGTATATCTCCCGCTTTTCTCATTTGGCTTAGAAGCCAGAGAAGTCCCTCATCTACAATCAAGAAGCCTCTAAAACCGAATTCTATTGTTCTGTTTATGTCAGCTATTACGTAGGCGAGGTTGTCTGATCCCCTAAAACGCATTCCAGAAACAGCTCCCTCAGGCGTCCTTATTTGCCCCCCAAGGTCCCAAGCAGTTCTCGGACCGGGCGTCACAATAACCTCGAGTTTGGCGGCTCTCGCCATTTTCGCAAAGTTTTCCAGCTCATCGTCTGACAGAAGGGTGGAGCCCATAACCATGGAAATCAGTCTGTGAACTGGAACATTTCTTTTCTCCATTTCGTCAATCAAAGCCTCAAGGGTTGAAGGACGTTCAACCCCAGAAATCTCTATCCTATAGTGGCATCCATCTGGAAACCTTTTCTCTGACGTCGGAAGTTCATACAAGTCTCTGCCGGGTATGCCATGCCTCTCCATACTTTTTCTAATATCTTCCAAACACTTTCCTCCATTTCATTAAGTGTTATCTTTGCCGATATAAAAAAGGAATGTTGAAAACAGTCATATCTTATTTCTTTCAAAAGTGTGCGCACGAAGAAACAATGAAGCTACGATAAGTGACATGCCATATTTATACTAAGTTGATGTTGAGAATAAGCGCGCGCGCTTCTTGGCAACTTTTTCGCTGGAAAATTGGCGGATAGGATTGGAAGGAAACCTGTCATAGCCTTTGGAAGCTCCTCATCACGCTTATCCACTTTGATTATGCCATTCGTCTCTGACATAAATTCTGCAGCTGGGTTAATGGTCTTCAGGTCAATGGGTCATAATGTTGCTATGCCAGCAAGCAGGGCGCTAGGAGCTGACTTAGTACCAGCTAAGATCAGAGGTAAACTCTTCGGAAGACTACAGGCCTTCTTTAATCTAGGTATGATCATTGGACCAATCCTAGGAACATGGTTATACGACCTATACAGATACGAAGTTTTCAGAGTCAAATGGCCCGCTGACTTTAATGTAAGAGGGCTAGGGCTTCCCTTCTTTATCAGCGGAATCCTCGGCTTAACAGCACTAGCACTCCTACTAATCTTCGTCAAAGAACCTCTCAGAGCGAAACGAGACACAAAATAGAAGGTAGCGTTACTCCATGTCCTTCAGTTCATTTCTATTCAGAACTATTCATAAGTCATTTAAATCAGTGGATTTCATATAATCAATATGCGTTGAAAACGGTGGACAACATGCCTAAGGTAGTGACGAAACTTATTCTTCCATTTGCTGCCCCCGCGGAGGATCGAGCCACAGCCTTTACAAAGGATATGGAGATGGCGGCCGTTTTTTACTTAGCTGAATCAGATAGGGAAAAAGGTGAAAGACGCATTTTGAAAAAGCCAGCTGAGAAGCTGGTTTTCGTAGCTGAAGCTTGCTATCCCGTATGGTTGTTTCCTTGGAGGGAAATGACCTTACTCTTTGACGGACTTGGCGTCACAAAACAGACATTATCTTATGACATACTGCCAGACATCAAAGCCTTTGACAATGACATCCAAGCAAGCGCGAAAACACGTGAAGCCTATTCCGTGGCTCTTTCCCAAAATGCCAGTTACTTTCAAAGCTTCGAGGGGAAAGAGGAGAAAACCATAGAAGGCCTCATTACAGACGCTGGCTTCATACAGGATTTTGTCGCCTATCTTTCAGAAGTGGAGGAAATTGAAAAACCATTAACCACCAAAGCGATTTTGTCTCCCGCCATCGGCGAATCCGAGATCTCATCTTCCGTTGAAGAGCTTTCAGATTTAAGAGCCAGATTGAGGGGGGACATCAAAAACCTAGGCGAAAGTATGAAATCACTTAGTACGAGGACTAGAGAACAGGTAAAAGCCCTTAGCGAAGAAATCAAGGAAATTCGAAAAAAGTTTGACCAAAAAATTGAGGAGGTTAAGCCCAGAGCAACAGAAAAGATACAGCAAATCCAAGAGAGTTATGATGAAGAAATCACTAGGATATCCAAAAGATTTGAAAGACAACTTCGACCCCTTCACAAAGATCGCGTCAAGTTTGAAAAAATGCAAGAACGGCTAACAGCTGAAACTGACCGTTGCGAGGCTGAAATAAAATCTTGTAGGCTTCGCAAAGATGAGGGGAATGAGATTCAATGGAACCAAAAGCTTGAAAAAATCA
>JAOUPL010000033.1 GCA_029879825.1 Candidatus Bathyarchaeota archaeon | reverse complement strand
AAACAGATTTGGGTTTTGCCTACACCGTATTCGCCTATAAACTCAGTCATGGCCTGAGTTTCGATTCCGCCGCCCAAAAGTTCGTCTAGATTCTTGGAGCCTGTGGAGCACTTGAGCATGTTTTGCCTCTTTTTCCATAGTTCCTCGGCTGTGATAAAGTCGACGCAAGCCGATTTTCTGGCTGCCGCAACAATATTAAGAACCGTGTTGAACCCTATCCCTGTCTTTTCCGCTATCTCCTTAGGTGGAGTCACGACAATTGCTTCCAAAGTGGTTAGTCCGGCAGATCGAAGTTTGCTGGCCATAGCGGACCCAACGCCCTCTAGGGTTTCCAAATCGTCATTCGTCATTTCGATTTCACCTTTTCACAGGTTGAGCTATGCATTCGTTAGGTTTGAAAATGCATTCTTCGTATATTGGCTTTAAAACCTGTGATCCAACGTATCGTAATGAAGATGAGAGATCAGTGAAAGTAACTATTTTTAATATGCACACACTATTGTGGTTTCCATGGGTTTGAACAAGAAGTACGTTGAGCATCCTTTGATCTGGCCTGAAACTGTGGAGGCTAGGCTTTACCAGCAAACAATAGCGGAAAAAGCCTGCCAGAAAAACACCATGGTGATACTGCCGACAGCTCTTGGCAAAACCGTGATCTCTACTTTGGCTGCAGCTCACTTTATCTACAACCACTGGAACATGAAAATATTGATTATGGCTCCCACCAGGCCCTTGGTCCTCCAACACAAAGACACCTTCAGCAAGTTTCTAAAAATCAAGGCTGAAGACATGGCTGTCCTCACAGGTAAGGTGCCTCCCAGCTACAGAAGATTTCTTTGGGAAGGGGATGCCAAGGTTTTCTTTGCTACCCCTCAGGTTGTAAGGAACGATCTGGAAAGTGGAAGGTTCTCCCTCGAAAACTTTAGTTTTGTAGTGTTTGACGAGTGCCATCGGGCTCGCAAGAACTATGCCTACACCCTCGTGGCTAAGAAGTATGTGGAGCAGGCTCGTTGGCCCGTCATCATGGCAACAACCGCCAGTCCAGGATCCAACCAGAAGAACATCCATCAAACCTGCAGCGATCTTTACATAGAACAGATAGAGTTTCGAACAGAGGAGGATCCGGATGTAGAACCCTACATTTATCGGGTGGATGTTGAATGGAAGCAAGTAGACCTTCCCAGAGAATACAAAGAAATGGGAGGCATCTTAAGAGACATTCTTTGGGAGAGGCTTAGAAGGCTTCAGTTTCTGGGTGTAGTTAAAAAATATTTGAATTATGTGAATCGTAGAGACCTTTTGGAGGCTGGAGAAAGCCTTAGAAAGCTGTTGGAGGACGCCTCCGAAACGGAGAAAGGCCCTCTTTACGGCGCAATCATGCTTCAAGCTGCATCGCTCACAACCTTTCACGCCCTAGAACTCCTCGAAACACAGGGAACTTACTCCTTAAGTCGTTTTCTCGAAAGGGTGGAGAGAAATGGCCACCAAAAGAAAAGTTACAGAAACATCATTAACGACCCAAGTTACCGTCTGCTAAGAAATTATCTCGCCAAAATTGGCGGCTTGAACCACCCAAAAGTCCTTGCACTTAAGGAAGAGGTTAGTCGGCACCTAGGGAGCAATCCTTCCACGCGCATTCTAGTTTTTACGCAATATAGAGACACAGCAACCCACCTGGTCAGCGAGCTGAAGGCCTTAAACGGCGTATATGTGAAGCGTTTTGTAGGGCAAGCCAGCAAAGAAGATGATCCGGGTCTCAGCCAAGACGAGCAAGCCCAAATACTACATGATTTTAGGGAAGGCAAATTGAATATTTTGGTGGCCACCAGCATAGCTGAAGAAGGTTTAGACATCCCGGTTGTTGACCTTGTTATCTTCTACGAGCCTGTCCCCAGCGAAATACGCTACATTCAACGCAAAGGAAGAACAGGAAGAAAAAGCATCGGAAAAACGGTGATACTGGCAGCTAAAGAGACCTACGACATCGCTTACCTCTATGCCAGCAAACGAAGGGTGGAGAAGATGAAAGGCATAGTAGCCAGCCTAACCAAACAGCTAAAACTTTTTACAAGAAGGGGAGTGAAACCGGCATTCAACCCAATACCAGAATCAGAGATAGCTGAAGAGAAACCTTTCACACTGCCACAAAAAGTTGTAGAGAAAATCGAAGTTGAGGTAGAAAAAGTCAAGGAGTTCACTAAAGAGGTTAATCGGGCGGCGAAGAGGCTATGGACGAAGGCAATGAAGGCTGGAGCAAGAGGGCTTCTCATAGAAGACCTTCTAGAGGAATTGGCCCTAGAAGGCTATTCTCCAAGCATCGTCAATGCTGCCATAAATCACCTCGAAGAGGCTGATCAAATCCATAAAATGGGTTGGGATCGCATCGCCTCGGTAGCCAGCATGTCCAAAGCTGATGAAAAAGAGGATAAAGACCTGTACGAGGTGGAAGTTGAAAAGGTTTTGCCGGGAAAAGCCATATGCATAATTAACAACAAGTGGAGAGCTAGACTCGTTCCAGAAGAATATGAGGGACCTCCCAACCTTATAAAGAAGAACATGAAGTTTAGGGCTAGAATCACCCTCTACCATGAAGGAAAAAACCTTCACATACAAGTGCGAAAAGTCACTGAAATTCTGTAGACGCAAAAATGCCTACTTGCGCGCGCTCTTGTTATCACATGTATTGCGCGCGGTATTTTCGAACAAATGTTAGTTTGTACGCTTGAGTTTAGAAGCCAAGCCTACTACAATTATAGCTATTGCGGTTATGATGGCACTTACTTCTGCTGTGGTGACTACGTCTGGATTTCCGCTTTGATTAACTGTTATCCCTGCGAGTGCCCATATGATGACTAGGCCATATGCAATGTCTCTTTTGGTAGCTAATACTGCAAGTGTGACTATCAACGCTATTGCAATGACAAGCACGGCCCAAGTCGCTTCGCTAATGCCGAAGCCATCCCAATTCACCGAAACCAAAGCAGTCGCGACATTCGCAATGGAAGCAACTGTAATCCACCCTAAGTAAACGCTGAAAGGCAAATGCACACACAACTTCTCTCTAAAAGGCACTTTTGATTTGCCAATCTGCAAACGAAGATAAATCGCAACCAACGACGTCAATAATGCAAACATCAACGCTACAGATACAGTAATGTAGTCATACTGCCAAAGAAACAACCACACAACATTAAAGACACTACTAAGCGCGAAAAGGTAACCGATCTGGCCATGAAACGCATCCTGTCGATGCCGAGGCAAAAGCTGAAACACAACAAAAACAAGAAGCAGCACATAGATTATACCCCAAATCGAGAAGGTAAAACCAGCCGGCGTAATCAACGTCGGATACAAACCAGAAACCTCAGCCGTCGTCCTCCCATTCAACAAAGTAGTAGTAGCCAACCCATTAACAATAACTAATGCAAGAAAAGCAACGACATTAAAAATCTGCAAAGCCATATTGCCTTTTATTTGTGACATAACACAACATTATATCAAACCACGTATAAAAGCACTAAGCGCTCGCACGCGGCGCGCAATCTTTTATAATAGCAGGAATATTTACGCGCGCGCGCCCTTTTGGCACTATTTTTGTCACCGTTTAACATTCTTTTACATAATATCTCATTACGCGCGCAAAGCAATTTGTTCCCGTTTCAACATTCTCATAATGTTGCTTTCTCTAGAAAAAGAGTAACAGAAAAAAAAGAGTATGTATGAGTAAGGGTAGCGCGCGCAATCTGTGAAATGAAACAACAAAGAATTCAGTATCCGCCTGCTACACCGAGCGCATTCCGTCGGGTCCGCTGTGTTTTCAGGATTTTTGGCATGCGGGGATTTTCGAGTTAAGTCTAAATGCTTAATAGTGCATGGTTTGAGCTTTTTCGTGTTAATCGACGGCTTTTCAACCATTTCTGCACTCGAAGGGTTTTCGAAGTATCCTAGAGTATACGGAAATTATAAATTGTATAAGTTAAAAATACATAGATGCACTTTCACTATTTGATTTGTTAGTGTGCATAGGAATGATGAACATGAGCACGCATGCAGAGGATCTGAAGCTTCGGTTAATGACTATAGAGCTGCTCCGAACAGCGAAGAAAGAGTACACTTATCGGGAATTATCATCTAAAACTAACCTGCCCGTGACGGTCTTAAGCAGGTATGCCAAGGGTCATGTTTTGCCAAACGCTTCCAGAGCCAGAGAACTCTGGAAAACTTTGACGCAACTCGTTGGCTTAACAGCTGAACTTCACAGGAGAATAAAATTTAACGAGGACGGATACTTCAACAACACCTGGATCATAGGTGACCACAACATACTTCAACAAGCAGCCCACCACGCCCTCGCAACTTTCGCCGGAAGACGCGTGACAAAGATTCTAACAGCAGCTGTAGACGGCATACCCCTCGCAACCCTAGTTGCAAACGCGTTGGGCGTCGATATGATAATAGCAAAAAGAAACAAAGAAGTAGGAGTTCCAGCGTTTCTGGAAGAAACGTATGCGCTAAAAGATTCAGGCGTAACCATGACGCTATACATACCGAAAGACGCCTTCAAAAGAAGAGACAGCGTGCTCATAGTGGATGACATGATAAAGACAGGAGAAACCCAAGCGGCTCTCATCGATCTTGTTAAAAAAGCGAAGGCAGAGGTTTCCGGAGTATATTCTCTCATCGCTGTTGGAGATGATTGGCAAACTAAAATAAAACTACCCAGAGGAAGCCCAGTCGAAGTCGTGACCAAAATCAGCCCGAAGCGATAACTAAACAGTACCATTTAAGCACGCACTGTCCACATTTTTTCCTTCTACAAAAGTTCTCACCAAGTCTAAGCAAAGCTGTTTCAAAGTTCACAAAAGTTTTTCAGTTTTTTCGTACTGCGCGCCCTTCGAAAAGCATTAAGCAAAGAGAAGGCATTTAGAATCCGTTAGAGGGCAATTTCATTTGACTGTTGATGCTACACTTTCAAGGCTCCAAAGCTACTCTGAGGAACTCGACTTAGACCTGACTAGGGCGGAGGACAGGTTCAAGTGGTTCTTGGCATCGATATTGTTTGCCAAAAGGATCTCAGCCGAGGTCGCCAAGAAGACGTACCGCCGATTTGAGGAGGAGGGATCGACGACACCGGAAAAAATACTGGCGGCTGGATGGGACCGCCTGGTTGAGGTGCTGGATTCGGGAGGATACGTGAGATACGACTTCTCCACGGCCTCAAACCTCCTGAAGATCACGGAAGAACTCAAACAGAAGTATGGAGATCTAGAAGAACTCCACAGGAAATCCAACAGCCCTACAGACCTAGAGAGGCGACTACAAGAGTTCAAGGGCGTTGGCCCGGTAGGTGTCAATATCTTCTTAAGAGAGTTGAGGGGGATCTGGGAGAAGGCCAAACCAAAACCGTCTCAGATGGCTATCAAAATCGCTAATCGAATAGGCTTGGAGTATGTAGAGCCCCATGAATCAGTTCTTGTGCGGCTGAATCTTGAATACTGCAAGAAACGTAAATGTAAGGTGTGCCCTGTTCAACACCACTGCAAAGAGAGGAATAACATCCACTGAAATCAGGATAGGCGATTCGCGCCATCTCTATCACGAAACAGACGATCAAGCTCAAAATCGAATGGAAAGGAGACAAGCATCATATGGAAGCGTCGACAAAGAGTGAAAGGAAACCTCTACTGGCTGTAGACGTGATCATCAAGAGACCAAACAACTCTATCGTACTGATCAAGCGCAAAAATGCTCCCTTCAAGAATTTCTGTGCTCTACCTGGCGGGTTCGTGGAGTATGGAGAGACCGTGGAAGCTACAGCTGTCAGAGAGGCGAAGGAGGAAACCGGTTTGGATGTCAGGATATTGAAGTTAGTAGGTGTCTATTCTGGCCCCGAGAGGGATCCTAGGGGGCATGTGGTAAGTATAGTGTACTTAGCGGAGGAAAGAGGCGGAACGCTACGACCTAACACAGATGCCAAAGAGGTTGGTTCCTTTAAGAAGATTCCTAAAGAAATGGCATTCGACCACAAGAAGATCCTTAGAAACGCCTTAAAACTCTTGAACAGAAAAGAGCGCGCGCAGAAAAAAGAATAAACTCCAGTAATTCCGATTTTATTCCCAAAATATCCGAGTATTTCTGCCCAAATTTCTCAACCAATAGATTCGCAGCCTCTCTGTCCATGAAATCCCCCACATTATCTCACTGCAAGACACATTATTAAGAAGAATGATGAGTTTCGGGACAAAAATAAAATCAGTGAACAACGAATAGTGGAAATGGCGGTGCGGATACGTGAGAACCATAGAGTGGAAAGACGGTGTAGTCGTTACGATAGATCAAACAAAGCTGCCTAATGAACTTGTGTTTTTGAAGATGGAGAAATGCAGCGATGTATCCTCTGCAATTGAGAACATGAAGTTGCGGGGCGCACCTCTCATAGGTGTAGCAGCAGCATACGGCTTGGCCCTCACAGCCTTCCATTCCAAAGCCAAGAAGAGGGAGGGTTTGATAAGGGAAATTGAAGAGTCAGCTGAAATTTTGAGGAAAACAAGACCAACCGCAGTGAATCTTTTCTGGGCAATCAACCGAGTCGTGAAAAAGGCGCAGGAAACCTCAGGAGATGCGAAAGCCGTGGCTAAGGCTATAATAGAAGAAGCTCAGAGGATGGCCGATGAAGACGTTGAAGTCAACCGCAAAATAGGCGAACATGGATCCAAGCTTATCGGAGATGGAGACGTTGTCCTCACCCACTGCAACGCAGGTAGCTTGGCTACCGTAGATTACGGCACTGCTCTAGGGGTCATAAGGTCTGCGTGGAATCAGGGCAAACAGATCAAGGTAATCGCCACCGAAACTAGGCCGAAACTTCAGGGCGCCAGACTTACGGCCTATGAGCTGAAACGAGACGGCATTCCGGTAACGTTGATCACGGATAGCATGGTTGGATACGTCATGTCTAAGCGACTGGTGAACAAGGTTGTGGTTGGAGCGGATAGAATAGTTCGAGATGCTGTCATAAATAAGATAGGCACCTACAACATCGCTGTGCTGGCACATGAACATGGAATTCCATTTTATGTAGCTGCTCCCACTTCAACTATGGACCTAAGCCACACTTCAGACGACGCTGTTATTGAAGAGAGGAACCCCGAAGAGGTCACGCACTTACGCTCCGAAAGAATCGCGCCAAAAGGCATCCAAGTAATTAACCCAGCCTTCGATGTCACTCCAATGAAATATGTAAGCGCCATCATAACCGAGACAGGCGTCTTATCTCCGGAAAATCTCAAGACATTACACGGGAGTTCGAAAGGGTAAATCTAAGAGGTTTCATTTCATCCTGTTTCTGCTCTTCAATAGGCTTTTGTTGATTCCATCTATCATTGCCTCGATACTAGCCATGACTATGTCTTCGTGGACAGCCCTCGCCGAAACAACGTTTCCATCTTTGTCCTCAACTTTTATTATTACTTCGCCCATGGCATCTGAGCCTCCTGTTGCAGCTTCTATACGATATTCCTTTAACCTAACGTTCACCAGATTGGATGTGAGTTTTTGAACAGCCTTAATTGCAGCGTCCACTGGACCTAAACCCGTTTCCGAGGCAATGTATTCCTTTCCATCTAATACAAGTCTCACCGAGGCTGTTGGAATAACCCTGATTCCCGTTACCACGGCCAGGTCGGTTAAGTCAACAATCCTTTTTTCCTTGATCACTTTTCCTGTAACCGCTCTGGCTATGGCCAATAAATCGGCGTCTGTCACGGTTTTGCCTTTATCTCCCAACTCTTTAACCTTCTTAACGATCTCTCCCAACTGTTCTTTGGTAGGATAGACTCCCGCCTCTTCCAACTCTACTTTGATGCCGCTGGTACCGGCCAGTTTTCCAGCCACCAACTTCCTTTTTCTTCCAACGAACTCTGGCTTAATCGGCTCAAAGGTTGAGGGCAACACCGTAACTCCGCGGGTGTGTATGCCAGATTCATGGGAAAATGCGTTTTCACCTACAATGGCCTTATTGGGCTGTATAGAAACGCCGGTTAACCTAGATACAAGTCGTGAAGTGTCATAAAGCAATCGAGTGTTTATCCTTGTTTTTCTGTTGTGGATTAGATGGAGGGCTACTGCAACTTCCTCTAGCGCCGCGTTTCCAGCCCTTTCCCCCAAGCCATTTACTGTAACGTGGATTTGAGAAGCCCCAGCCTCAACTCCTGCCAGCGAGTTAGCAACAGCCATTCCAAAGTCATTATGACAATGCACGCTGATAGGGACTTTCACAACGCTTTTGATGTCTTCAATAAGCTTTCGCATGGTTAAAGGAGTCATTACGCCAACCGTGTCCGGGATGTTTATTCGGTCGGCTCCCGCCTCTTCCGCAGCCTTACATATTTGCCTCAGAAACCCTATCTCTGTTCTTGTGGCGTCCATGGGCGAATACTCGCACACTAATCCATGATCTTTGATGTACTCAACAGAATCGATGGAGGTTGACAAAACCTGTTCAGGTGTCATGTTTACTGCATATTTCATTTGCACGTCTGAAGTGGAGATAAAAGTGTGAACAGCGTCAACGTCACATGCGATGGCCGCGTCGATGTCCACCCTTGCGGTGCGAGCGAGACCGCATATTTCGGCGTTTAATCCAGCTTTAGCCACTTCTTTAACTGCTCTTTTCTCCCCTTCCGAGCTTATTGGAGTGCCTGCTTCTATAACATCTACACCTAACCTGTCAAGTTGCCGCGCTATCTCCAGTTTTTCCTCTGTAGTCAGTGACACCCCCGGAGTTTGCTCCCCGTCTCTCAACGTTGTGTCGAAGATGCTTACGTATTCCACATTTTTCGATTTCATATTTTCAACTCTCCAAAGAATTTTCAAGCGTTAAGTTTTCTCATTCTAACATGTTTCCTCCATTTGTTTGGTTACTTTTCAAAATCTCTTTCGCTATAGCCTCTGCCATCTCCTCAGTTTTGGCCTTTCCACCAAAGTCCGGAACTGTAATCCCCTTACGCAACGTCTTAGTCACGGCTTCCTCTACAGCTTGAGCGGCAACCAAACATTTGGAATCGTCCTGTTGCTCGCCCAGCCAGTCAAGCATCATTTTTGAGGCTAATATCATGGAGCATGGGTTAGCCGTGTGCTTTCCAACTCTGCTTGGAGCTGATCCGTGAATCGGTTCAAACATGGCGAAGTTTTCTCCGATGTTTGCGCCCGGCGCCATCCCTAAGCCTCCGACGAGTTGGGCGGCTTCGTCGGAGAGTATGTCGCCAAACATGTTTGGGGTGACTATGACATCAAATTTTTGTGGTTCCTTGATCAGGCGCATGGCTGTGGCGTCAACGTACTGTTCTTCAAAGGTTATGTTTGGGTATTGTCGGGCCACTTCTCTGCAAACTCTAGCAAACAGTCCACATGTTAATTTCATGACGTTCGCCTTATGGACGGCTGTAACCAGTCTCTTTTTGTTTCTCCTCCTGGCCACGTCAAAGGCCTTTTTTGCTATTCGTTCGCAACCCTTCCTCGTTATGACCCTTAGGCAGATGGCGGTGTCGTCTAACATGAACTCTATACCCTTGTAGACGTCTTCGGTGTTCTCCCTCACGAAAACGAAGTCTATGTCCGATCTTATGCTCGGGGTTGAGGGATAGGCCTTTATGGGGCGAATGTTGGCATACAAGTCAAACATGATTCTTAACTTAACAACGACTTCAGCGGCTGTTTCACCCACGGGACCCTTCAAGCATGCATGTGAGCTTCTTATCGCCTCAACAGTATCCTCTGGGAGAGCTACGCCCCTCCTTTTGAAGCATGCGTCACCAGCCTCAACCTTAACAATGGCTAGGCTCAAGTCAAACCTCTGCTGAACAGCATCCAAAACCTTCAATGTTGCTTCGGTCAGTTCGGGGCCGATTCCATCCCCTGGAATTAGGGCTATCTTGTAATCGCTCATTTCGACACAATCCTCCTTCTCAAATGTTCTATTAAGCCTCCATCGTCGAGGATTTCCACAATGAACTCCGGCAGTTGCGTTGCTTGAAGGACTAAATTTTTCGACTTATTTTCAACTTCACCCGCCCTTAGGTCCACACCTAGCTCGTCTCCTTCCTCGACTTTGCTTGAAATCCCAGAGCATTCGAGAACTGGCAAACCAATGGTTATGGCATTTCTATAAAATATGCGGGCAAAGGATTCAGCGAGCACGCATTCAATGCCAGCGTGCTTTAACGCTGAAGGCGCCTGCTCCCGGCTGGAACCGCACCCAAAATTCTTTCCAGCAACGATGATGGCTCCGTCGTGAATTTTTGTTGTGAAAGTAGGATCTAACCCTTCCATGGCATGCTTTGCCAGTTCCATCGTATCGGTTAGAACCAAATATTGTCCTGGGAGAATAACGTCGGTGTCCACGTTGTCTTCAAACTTGATTGCCTTTCCATAGATCGTCAATTTTGTTATGTCCCCCTTAAGAGTCTGGGATCAGTGATTTTGCCGGTTACGGCCGAGGCTGCAACTGTTGCGGGAGAAGCCAAATAGACGTGGGCTTTTGGGCTTCCCATTCTTCCAACGAAGTTTCTGTTTGAAGAGCTTATGCAAGTTTCTCCCGGCGCCAACAGGCCTAGATGCCCGCCGAGGCATGGGCCACAGGTGGGGTTGCACACGATTGCGCCAGCTTCAAGAAAAGTTTTGATTAGTCCCTCTTGCAAAGCCTCTGCATACACTTCTTGGGATGAAGGAGTTACAAGTAATCGAACTCCCTCCCTTACTTTTCTTCCTTTCAGAAGCTTGGCAGCCAGTCGTAGGTCTTCTAGGCGCCCGTTAGTGCATGAGCCGATAAAGGCTTGATCTATCTCTACTTTGTCCACCTCTGATACCGGTTTGACGTTGTCAACCGAGTGGGGACAAGAAACTTGAGGCTCCAAATCTGTGACATCCATATCTAAAACCTTCTTGTAGGTGCCCTCAAGATCGCTTTTTACAGGTTTAAACGGTTCTTTGGTTCTGCTTTTGACATAGTTTAGAGTTGTTTCGTCGGGCTCGATTATTCCTGTTTTGGCTCCCATCTCCACAGCCATGTTGCAGAGAACCATTCGACCGTCAACACCCATATCTCTTATCGTGGGTCCGGCAAATTCTATTCCGTTGTAGATTGCTCCGTCAGCTTTGATTCGACTAATTATGTTTAATATCAGGTCTTTCGGCGTAACAAAGCTCTGAAATCGGCCAGTTACATTCACTTTAATGACCTCGGGTACCTTAAACCATAGACTACCAGTTCCGAAAACAGCAGCCATCTCTGTTGATCCTATTCCAGTCGCAAATGCGCCGAAGGCGCCGTAAGTGCACGTATGAGAATCTGCACCCACAATCAACTCTCCCGGCCTAACGTGACCCTTCTCAGGCATTACTTGATGGCATACTCCGCCTTGACCAACGTCGTAAAAGTTGCCTATTTTCTGCTCCTCTGCGAATTTCCTTAAGACTTTGTGTAATTCAGCTGACTTCACTGAACTGGCTGGAACAATGTGGTCTAATATGACAACTATGCGTTGACTATTCCAGACCTTCTTCGCTCCAATTTTTCGAAATGACTCGATGGTTAGGGGGCCAGTTAGATCATGTATCATTGCCATGTCAATGCTGGCTTCCACTATTTCCCCCGGAGAGACTTCTCCTCTGCCCGAAGCCCTAGCCAAAATCTTTTCGATGATGTTCATGAT
>JAOUPL010000032.1 GCA_029879825.1 Candidatus Bathyarchaeota archaeon | reverse complement strand
GGCGAGGAAGGTGAGTCTGTATGGCTTTTCTTTTCTTCACCCATCACCGCGCGCGGCCTAGTCAAGTGTAAGTACGCATTTGTAATCATCTTCTCATTTGTGGTAATGTTGGTGTGCGGTGTTATTGGAATTCTAGTCGCCCGTCCTTCACCAGACATTGCTATCGCGTTGTTAATAGAATCCATTGTGCTAATCTTCGCTCTAGGCGCAGTTTCCCTCGGAGCAGGAATAAAAGGAGCCGACTTCACCGAAGCTCCAAGGCCTAGAATGGTCAGGCCGTTAACGGTTCTCGTATACATGCTCTTATGCTTGGTCCTAGCGTTGGCAATATTCTCTCCCCTCCTTCTACACGCAATTACGATGGGGTACATACCCGTTCCCGTGACCTTGCCAAAAATAAGCCTCACTGTAGCAGTTTTCATAAGCGCAGTTGTAGCCCTCGTAGTAGCCTTTGTATTTTATAGGATAGCCCTCAAAAACGCAGGAGAGTTCTTACTTAAGGCTGAAATATAACAGAAATGTTAGAGGTATCGTTAAGCTGTTTTCTTTGTAACATCTGACCTAACTAGTTTAATTGTTGCAACTACAATGAAGATGACGGTGTACACTGCTACAAAGACACCTGCTAAAAGAAGATCAGAGTCTCCCTGCGCCGGAGATATGAACGGGTTACTCGGAACATCCACAAGTTTTCCCATCACAAAACTAGGGAAGTTGGAAGCACCCCAGTTTGGAAGCCATTTGCTAACATCTAAGTAAAGCTGTTCCCCTGTAAAACTATTAACAGCAGATAATACACCACTTATCACCAAAGAAGCTATGAATACGCCAATGGCAGAGAAGTAGGAAAGTGTAGTTCTTCTCAAAACCTCGCTGAACATAAAGGCTAAAGACAAGAAAACGAGGTTGGAGTACACGATAGCCAAGTAAACATGCGGGAGGAACTGAAGACTTTCCTGGGGACTGAAAAATATTATGGCTAAAATGACTCCGAGGATCGTCGTCAGGGCTGCAACGAAACTCAAAAGGGATAAACCGCCCAAATATTTTCCAGTCATGTACTCGAGTTTTGTAATTGGTTTGGACAGCAGTATGTCTGATGTTCCATGTTCGTATTCTTCAGACATAGATCCACCTGCAATCATGATGACTATAAGAGACATGAAAAACCCTTGAGGAGTTAATACTTCGACAATCCACATGAAGGGTTTAGTCTGTTCCAAACCCTCCAGTAAAGCGGGAGGCATGCCAGGAGGAGGGTTGGTAAAAAGAAAATTGAACACAACGAAGATTAACACTTGTATTGCGACAGCTAAGATAACCAGAGCGAAAAGCCACTTCTTGGCTAGGGCTCTTCTCCACTCGTAGCCAACGATTACAGCAACTCTTTGAAGGGCGTTCATGTTATTGCCCTCCTTTTAGAGCGCGGAGATAGGCGTCTTCCAACGTAATCTTGTGGAGGTTTAGGCTCAGCAACACGCCTTTTCGCTTGAAGATTTCTGAGGAGATTTCGCCTCTAAGGTCCTTCTTCTCCTTCAGTTCTATCCTCAGTTTGTTTCCATCCACCTTCACGTCTTCCACGCAGTCGAGTTTTTTTAGGCTTGAGACCATTGTTTTTGTTACTTCTTCCAGTTCTGCTTCTATGACCCATTGTTGGGTAAAGGTTTCCAACACCTGTGCTATTCGGCCGTCGAAGACCATCCTGCCTTTGTTGATCATTCCTACGTGGGTGCAGATTCGTTGAACTTCGTCTAGGAGGTGAGATGAAATGAAGACGGTTTTGCCTTGTTTTGATAGGGTTGTGAAGAGGTTTCTGAAGTGGGCTGTGGCTTCTGGGTCCATACCGATCGTAGGTTCGTCCATGATGAGAACCACGGGATCGTTGATGAGGGCTAAGGCTATGGAGAGCCTCTGAACCATCCCTTTACTATAATTTCCAATTCTTTTGTCTCCCCATTCTTTTAAGCCAACGAGGTCAAGGAGTTGTTTAATTCTCTCCTTCCTAGCCTGCGTAGCCAACCCAAATATCTTTCCCATAAAATCTAGAAGCTGCTCTCCGGTGAAGAAGGTTTGCAGGGTTGGCAACTCCGGGGCGTATCCTAGGCTTTGAAGCGCTTGAACAGGGTCTTTGGTTGGGTTGATGCCGGTTATTTGAACTTCACCTTGGTCTGGCTTCAGGAGACCAAGCATGGTTCTTATGGTTGTGGTTTTTCCTGCTCCGTTTGGGCCTAGATAGCCGTAGACCCATCCTTTTTCTACTGCTAAGGAGACCGAGTCTAGAGCTTTGAAGTCTCCGTAGAATTTTGTGAGGTTTGAAACAGTTATTACTGATTGGGAAGACAAGGCGTTCACCGGTTGCGATAATTTTGGTTGGGTTCTTAATAAACTTTGACAATAGGAGCCTTGCGCTTTGGCAGGTTTGTGGCAGTTTTTTGGGCCTTCAGCATAACTTTTTCCTCCTCTAGGGTTTTGACGTTCTTGTTTTCCATGAGTAATTTTCCGTCTACGATGACCGTGTCTACGTCATCTCCATGCGCAGAATAAACTATGTTGGCGTAGAAGTCATGGATGGGTGTCAAGTGAGGCTTTTTGAAGTCTAAGAGGATAACGTCTGCTTTCTTTCCAACTTCCAGTGATCCCACAGTTTTTTCCAAGCCTAGAGCTTTGGCGCCGCCTATTGTAGCCATTTTTTGAACCGTCTGAGCCGGCAAGACAGTTGGGTTTCTATAGTATTGCTTCTGCAGAAGAGCCGCAACCTTCATAGATTGAAACATGTCTAAGTTGTTGTTGCTGGCTGGTCCATCTGTCCCTATCCCAACGGTTACGCCTAGGTCCAAGAGGTCTTTGATTTTCGCTGTGCCTTGGGCAAGTTTCATGTTAGCAACTGGATTGTACGAAACCTTAACGTTGTGTTTGGCTAGGAGCTGCATTTCTTTTTCGGTTAGGTGAATGCAGTGGGCAGCTAAGACATCTGAACCCAAGAAACCTATTTTTTCTAAGAGCTCAACTTCTGTGAGACCGTGTTTCTGTTTTATCTGGCTAACATTTTCTTCTGATTCTGCTAGGTGGATATGGATGCCAACCTTTAGGTCCGAAGCTTTTTGTCGCACTCTAGCTAGCAGGTCTAAGCTGCAAGTGCAGACGGTGTGGGGACCCAGCTGAACCGTGACCTTTCCATCCGCGTAGCCCTTGTATTTTCGGGCGAAGTTTATGCTGTCCTGTAGCATTTTTTCTCCTCTGCGAGAAACGCCTGCTTCTAGAATCCCTTGGGCTAGAACGGCCCGCAGGCCAGCTTTCTCAACTGCCTTTGCCACCTGGTCTTCGTGGAAGTACATGTCTGCGAAGGTTGTGGTTCCGCTCTTTATCATTTCTAGGCAACCCAGTAAGGCGCCATCATAGACATCTTCTGGCTTCAGTTTTGCTTCTAAAGGCCAAATTGTTTCCTTCAACCAATTTTCTAACGGTTGGTCTTCAGCGATTCCACGGAAAAGAGTCATGGCTAAGTGGGTGTGACAGTTGATTAGGCCGGGCATAGCTACCTTTCCATGACCGTCTATAGTTTTTTCAGCCATTAATCTTGGAGCTTTAGACTTTTGCCCAAGGTAGATTATCTTATCGTTTTTTGTGGCGATTACACCTTCTCTTACGACTTCTCCACCGACCATTGGAAGGATGATACAGTTGCGGATTAGGATGTCAGCTTCTTTCAAGCGGATCACCAGTTAATTTGAGGTACAAGAAGAAGCTTTGAAGATAGATATAAAAGGACATACGATTTATCCAATTATCTTTCCTCTTACGGATAGGTATCGGAGATAACGAAGCCTTCAATCTAGCTTGCTTGGCAACAGGTCTCAAACGTTCTTTTCTTTTGGCACTTGAAAAACCGCTCTCTTTCTAGAATCGTATGTTCCGCTGGTGCACGTTATGTTAAAAAGAGACACGTCTAGGGAAATAGAGAAACAAAATAGGGGCTTTGAAGGTTTGTTTGCTTTCTCGGGTCATTTAATACTTGTAGAAACCCTTCCCAGTCTTGCTTCCTAACTCGCCTTTCTTCACCATTTTCTCCAACAGTGGACTAGGCTTGTAGAATGATCCATACTTCTTCTCGAATTCCTTCAGCTTCGAAACCACGAAATCTATGCCTATACTGTCTGCCAATTCTAGTATGCCTATCGGTGCATTGAAGCCTAGCTTTATTGATTTGTCGATGTCCTCTGTAGTAGCCACGTCTTCCCTCAGCAGCTCTGCGGCAACGTTAATGTTTACGTAATTTGAGGTCATGGCGTCAAATTTCTCGGCTTTTTCCAAAGGTAGGTCGAGTGGTACCCATCTTTTCTCAGGATATGTGTAGAAGCCTTTTCCTGTTTTTACTCCTAGTTCTCCTTTCTCAATTTTCTCTTTTAAGAGCGGGCACATATTGTATCCTGGCCATCTCTCGTCCATGAATTTCGCCACGCTGCCTCCGACGTCTATACCCACGAAGTCCATCAGCCCAAACATTCCCATAGGCATTCCAGCTTTATGTATTGTTGCAGCGTCCACTTCTTCGACTGTGTACTCTCCATTATACACCATCCAAGCAACGAGGTTTGACCCTGCGGTTGTTATCCTGTTAGCTATGAAACCTGGAATATCTTTCTTGCAGAGAACAACTTCTTTCCCAAATCTCTTCCCAAGTTCAATAGTAGTATTTAGCGTTTCATCGCTCGTTTTGCCACCTCTGATCACTTCGCACAAGCGCATCATTTGCGGAGGGCTGAAGAAGTGCATGCCGACAACTTTTTCAGGCCTATTGGTAGCAACAGCGATTTCGGTTATTGGCAAAGCGCTGGTGTTCGTGGCTAAAATCGCATGCGAAGGTGCATATCCGTCTATTTCCTTGAACACTTGCTGTTTTAGTTTTAGCTTTTCGGGAATAGCTTCTATTACGAAATCCACATCCTTTGTGGCTTCCTTGAGTGAAACTGTTGTCTTGATCCGCTCCAAAGCTTTCTTGGCATCTTCATCTGATATTCGACCTTTTTGCGCGAATTTGCCTAGGCTCCATTGTATTTTTTCCATACCGCTGCTGAGAAACTTCTCGTCTATATCCCTCATGTTCACTTCAAAACCAGCAGTAGCCGCTACTTGCGTTATTCCATGTCCCATTAGACCAGCACCGAGAACCGCAATTTTTTTGATCTCCATTTCATTATCTCCTCCTACAATCTATTTTTGACATGAGAGGCAAAAGTATAGATGCTCATACACAAAAATCTTTCCCATCTGCCTCCAGTGTTTTCTATGCAGTTGAGATAAGTAAGCTTAACTATAAGGCAAAAAATTAAAGTTCTTCCAACACACAAAACAGTCTGCCAGAAAAGACCACTTAATTTGGGAGATGAAAAATGGATTTAACGTTTCTGGTCGATAATGCGCCCTATATTTTGATCTTAGGGGGAGCCATTGCAATTTCTTGGTTGCTGGAAAGATTGGTGAAGCCTGTGCCGGTCGTAGGGGAACCCACGAGCTGGTTGATGAAGATTATATCCCTTTTCGGGTTTTTTGTTGGAATTCTTTTGATAGTCACAGCTGCGGTTGCCTGGTCCATGGAAGTGCCTCAGATTGACACCGGTACCCAATATTTATTGATTGTCGCAGGGCTAGCGTTGTTTTTGAAGCCGTTGAAAGATATTCCTTGGGCGGCTTTGCTAGGTTTGATTGTGGGCGGCTTGTGCGCTGGGTTTGTCTTCTTATTCTATCCCTTGCCAGAAACGGTTTACGGCATCTCGTCTACTTGGATCTACCTACTAATCTTCTTTATTCCAGCGTTGTTTGTTTACATGGTCTTCAAGTTTATAGAAGATGTGTTGAGGCTTATCGGAAGTATTCTAACCTTTAAGCCTGTAACGCTCGTTCTAGGGCTAGTATGCATTGCTCAAGGCATTCTTTTGCTCCTTAACACAAGCTTATTCACAACGTTGTTTCCTTGAGCGATTCGAAAAGAAGCGAAGCGCACGCACATTTGAATTTACAGCTAGAACATCACAATGGTTCTTTCGCCTAGACACGATGTAGCCCTCGTTTTTCGAAAGCTTCGGATCTGCGATCTTTCAATTCCGTACCGCTCATCCTGTAACCTCAAGACTACTAGCCACATAGGAATAATCTATGCAGTCTCCCACTCGTAGCATTTCAGTTCACCAACTGGTTCCCTAACGAACGGCTTCTGACAGAAGAAAGAATTTAAAAGAGTGGGCTTTGGTATACTTTCTGCCATAGAACAATATAGCTCCTTTGACACATCTGGGACAAAAAGATGAAACAGGAAAACATCTTCAAAGCCATTACGTCCGCGATAGCCTATCTTGAAGACTCCATGGAGGCACTTGTAAAAAAGGATGAAAAGAAAGTTGCGCACTTTGCCTGGCGAGCAGCATCTGACTTGGAATATGCACTTTTTCTTTTTTCTCTTATGCATCAAGATGAAACCGAAAGTCCCTCATGGAAACTTAATCCCAAGTCAAAACAACTCGAAATCGAACCCTTGTTAATCTCTGCACAAGACCTACTTAAAGAAGCAAAAAACCGCTTCGAGGCAGACGAGCTTCATGAAGCCCACAAGAAAACATGGATAGCACGAGGTCAACTTTTGAAGGTTCATGATCTCCTTGAAAAGAAACTAAAAAAAGACGAGAAGACCTCTTCCTAGCCTATTGGGCTTGAGTTGTTGCCGCTATTGGCCTTGGCTCAAAATAAGGACAGTACACAATGTCATCCACGTATTCTTCCAGTCGGCAACAATAAACTTTGGACGAACAAACAGCCTGCTCACAGGCGGTACATCCATTAGGCACCGAAGTCTTTCGCCGCAATATTCGCAATTTTCAACAGACCCTAACGTGAGTTTGTTACAATAAATATTAACCAGAATTTTTGATAAATGTTATGAAGAGAAAATCCATATTCAAAATAACATTTAAGGTAACGTTATTCTTTTCTTTCCTTTATTATGAAAACGTTTTCTTTGCCAGAGATGACGCGAAACTCTTCCTTTAACTCTGCTTTGTGCAGAAATTTTCGAAGAAGCACTCGTAGATATGATCTTGAAGGACCTTTCTTTCCTTCTTCATACTTCAAAGTGACATCGTCGCTTGTGACGTCCACCGTGGCATCTGCTCTACCTTCTAGAAATTCTGCTAAATCCTTCACGTTTTCTTCGTCTTTGCCGCGAAGTTCGGAGATTTTAATCACTATGGTTGACATCTTCACCTAGCCTCCTAGAGTTGACTTACACTTTCATAATTGACTTTTACCCTCTTTTCTTCTATTCACGATCTCTAACTTGCCTAGTCCTGTTCCGATCAGCGTCACTGGTGCCTCAACTTATTTTTCAGCCTTCTCGATGAAAGCTTCTGCTTCTTTTGAAAGTTCTTCGTAAGATTTAACTTCTTTGCATTCTGGGAACATCACGTCGATTTTGGTTAAGGCAGCTTGTGTGGCTCCGTTTAACATGATCGCCCTCCTCGCCAACTCATAATTAAACGACGCTATCCTCCTCCCTCTTCTGTTTACAGTGGCTAATAGATTAGAGCTTTGATTCTCTCAGGTCTATAATTTCACGAGTTGCTGGTCCTGTTGAGATCAATGTAACTGGAACCTTAAGCTTCGTCTCGATATTCGAGATGAAATCCCTGGCTTGGACACCCAACTCATCATAACTTTTGACACCACGGCACTCTGGATAGAGTTTATCTATGCACGTTAGCGCGATCTGGGTTGCGCTGTTCATCCTCAGAACTCTTTTTGCTGTTTCAAAGTCGAAGTGCCCAACCCTCCTTATTCCACCTGGTTTCTCGTATACGATGGCCGTCTCAGCTTCCTCTAAGCCGAGTTGCTTAATCTCCTCAGACGAGTACTCGTTTGCTAACGGCCCTGGGCTGGCTCTTGTTACGAAGGATTTGAAGGCAACGACGACTTCGTTGATCTTCAACGGACCTATTCCCACATCGGCAGCAAGGGTGCTGGCTGTCGTATCCTTCGATGTTACATATGGGTATGTGCCATGGAACAACGATAAACCCCAGCCTTGTGACCCTTCAATCAGGACGCTTCCGCCCCTGTCCAAGACATCGTTTAACTCGTCTGAGACATTTGTTAGGAATGGCTTAAGTTCGTCGATCTCCTCTGCGATCTTAAGAATTCTATTCGCTCTGTCCGCATTAGCTGGCCCGCAACCCATCCCCATGGTTTTCAACTTGCGGGTACAGTACTCGGATGAATGTTCAGCTTTTATGTGCCTCTTTTCGATTATGCCGCATTGTCTGTCGATCCAAATTCTGCCCCGCGTTTTTGTCTTCTCAACTTCTTTAAGGAATATTTCAGGGTTGACCAGTACTCCCGGTCCAATGAATAGGTTTGTGGTTTCACATACAAATGCGCAGGTGATTTGCCTGAGATCATGCCTTTTTCCTTCAAAGGTGAAGCCATGCTCCGCGTTTGGTCCAACCCCTGCCCTAGCGGCGGCATCCGGTTTGTCAGCAACACTCAAGTAAGAGACAACCTTCCCTTTTCCCTCGTCACCCCAGAAACCGCCACAAAGTATCGTGCATGACATAATGTATCCCACGGTCCTTTCAACGTGACGCGTTTCTACTCTTAAATTTTGTCGTTATAGCAGCGTCAAAATTGTCAAGGTGCCAGATCGCCCGTCTAGGTCTTGTCATAGCCTTTAGGATGTGAGGGCTTTCGAGGATTTCCATTCGACTGAAACCTTTTTGGAAGGCCAGAAGCGTACTCTTTAACTCCCTTACTCCGTTCTTCTTTTTTAAAACAGTTTGAACAGCTCACTCAAGCGCGGTTTTCCCTCTTGGTCCGCCTCTGAGTGAAGACACACAAAACATTTCCCGGCTCAATCCTTTCTAAACTCCTCTCTCCTATCAACGATTTCCAACGCGTCTGGGCCTGTTCCGATCAGCGTCACTGGCAGTTTGATTTCCCTCTCGACCTTTTCGATGAAATCTCTTGCTTTTTGCGAGAGACCTTCGTAAGACTTGACCCCCTTACACTCTGGGAACATCACGTCGATTTTGGTTAAGGCAGCTTGTGTGGCTCCGTTGAGCATGACTGCCCTCCTTGCAAGCTCGTAGCTAAACGGCGCAGCCCTCCTCCTCCTTCCGGTTACGGTGGCAATCTCAGCCCAACCCCTCTTCTCAGCTTCCTCCCACGACAATTCGTTTGGGAGCGGACCTGCCCCAACTCGTGTCGTATACGATTTAAATACAATGATAACATCACTAACTTTTGTAGGTCCAACCCCAACATCCGAGCACGCAGCTGAGGCTGTCACGTCCTTTGAGGTGCAGTAAGGATAGGTTCCATGATAGAGGGAAAGATAGGTTCCCTGGGTTCCTTCGATCAAAACATTCTTTCCCTCATCAATCGCTACATTTACCTCGAGAGGAACATCTGTTAGAAACTTCTCAAGCTCAGGCACATCACGCGCAAGCTTGACCATCCGCAACGCTCTTTCAGCGTTGCATGGTCCGGTACCCGAACCTGTTGTTTTTATCTTTTCGGCGAGATACCCAGCCTTATCGGCTTCAATGTGCCTAGATTCAATAATCGCACATTGAGGATCAACACCGACCCTGCCTTCAGACTTGGTTAACTGTATCTCTTGAAGGAGACCTTCTGGACTGATCACAACACCGGCGCCTATCAACAAGTGGCATTTATCGTAGACAAAGGCGCTCGGTAGCACCCGCATCTTATACTTTTTGCCCTCGTAGACCACAGTGTGACCTGCATTAGGACCAACACCTGCTCTCACAGCCACTGCAATTCTGTCTTTCAGTGACAAATATGAGTTGACCTTACCTTTGCCAGTGTCTCCAAAGAAGCCACAAATCACAACCGTGCAGGGCATAATTGTTTCCTCAAGGCATTTTGACGGTTATGTGCCATTATTATTAAGATTTTCGGTGATAATAGACGCAAAAATGTAAAACGTTGTCAGATCGCCCGTCGAGGTTGCTATCACCGCTCTGAAGCTCTGCTGACTCTAGCGTTCATCATCCAAAGTGAATTGACTACGCTCTAACTTAAGACTTTTTTGCCGAAAACGCTATTCTTCCAATGCCCTTGCCCTTGGAAACCCTCTTCAAAACTTTGATAGCCCCTATTTTTCCCGGTGCTTTTCAGATGCGTTCCTCCGCATGCACAAGCGCGTCGATCCTTGATCTCAACTATCCGAACGTCCTGAACCTGAGAAGGTAGAATTTTCAGGCTTTCATGAAAGTTTTCAACGTATTTTTCAGCTGCTTCTCGTTTCAGCGTGTTGACTACTACTGTTCTCTCTTCCTTAGCCACATCATTCGCAATTCTTTCGATTTCACGAAGTAATGACCGCAAGTTTTCTTCATGAGCAATTCAAGGAAAAATCCCATGTAGAGTGACATTGAAACATACCGTTTATATCTTGACGAGGAAAACATCGAATCAAAAATCGTTAGCTTCTATTCCAAGCGATTTGTGTCCAAGTCTCTTATTGTAAACTTTGGCTGAGAATGGATTGTCCTGAACGTTTTGGCTCCAAAAGTCTCAAATTCTTCTTCTATCGAACATAAAAAGGAAGTTGAATGGGCGGCAAACCTTGTCAATAACCATACAGCGAGCCACGATCAGCGATTTGGAAACGCTTTATCAAATTGAGAGGGAATGCTTCACCATAGAAGCATTCAGCAAGCAACATTTAACATACCTTTTAGAAAACCCTAACGCCGTAAGTTTGGTGGCGCAGATAAACAACGCAATAGCTGGGTTTATTATCGGTTTAGTCCATCGCCACGACGAAGAGATAACTGGTCGCGTCTACACCTTAGACGTTGCAGTTAAGTACCGAAGGAAAGGCATTGGGTTGAAACTTCTTGACGAAATTGAGCGAATTTTCGTCGAGAGAGGAGCCAAAATCTGCTATCTTGAAGCGCGCAAAGACAATGTGGCAGCGCTAGAACTCTACCGCATGCACGGTTACGTAGAGGTGAAAGAACTCAAAGATTATTACAAGGGAGCCCACGGAGTGCGACTCAAAAAGAAAATAGGAGCACAATAGAATAGATTGAAACAGCCAAAAATTACCTGGCTTCGTCTTGATTTGCTGAAAAACGGTAAGAAAGCCTCTCCAATAGCTTTTGTGTATTGTTTGATTAGCAAACACTAGAAGTGGAATCAACAAGATTTATATAGAGTGAATAATTAATTCATGGGCATGGCAAAGCAAAACATGATTAAGCTGCTCTACGAAATGATGAAAAATTCGAAGAGAAGCGACAGGGAAATAGCCAAAATCATAGGAGTTTCGCAGCCAACCATCACCAGAATGAGACAAAGGCTAGAAAAAACAGGGTATATCCGGGACTACACCGTCATACCAAATTTGGAAAAACTAGGATATGAAATCGCTGCTTTCACATTCGTGACCACAGGCAATTCTAATGCAGAAAGTGAAAACATGAACAAATGGATCGAATCTAACTCAAAAATCGTATTCTCAGCCTCCGGTGACGGCATAAACGGCAAAAATTCCATAATGGTATCAATACACAAAGATTTCACCGACTACGCGAAGTTTATGTCAGAGCTTAGATCAAAATGGTCTGAGAACATAAGAAACATCGATGGCTTCTTGGTGCCCCTAAAAGGTGACATACAAAAACATTTTTCTTTCAAATACCTCCAACCCATGCTGTAAGTTTCCTAAAGATTAACCCGAAAAACCCCGTCGCTATTACTGAGTACGTTGAACGCTCTCTAGCGAAAA
>JAOUPL010000130.1 GCA_029879825.1 Candidatus Bathyarchaeota archaeon | reverse complement strand
GAAGAAGAAATAAAAAGCATTCTCACTGACAAAAAACTTTCTGCCATAAAATCGATGCTGGAAAAAGACCACGCCATCGACTGCATCTTTCTGTTACACCTAGAAAGGGGAAGATGGAAGAACGCTAAAGCCCTAATGCAGGAACTGAACCTAACCCTCAGCGACGGAACCTTTAGGTCGAGGATGATGGAAATTGAAGATCTAGGTCTGGCTAAAAGTGTGGCCATAGATCCGCTGAAGAAATATTATGTGAAAACTGATTTCGGTGAGAAGGTAGCTAAGCTCCTTCTGGAGTTCTTCAGAAAGATAAGGTAGCCGGCCAAGCAGGCGGCTTCGGGTAGCCGTAGGCCCTTAGTTTTTTTCTTTAGAATATGGTGTCTTGAGTCGTAAGATTTAAATCTTTATACTGTATTATCTCTCTTGTGAACTCTACAAGGAGGGAAAAAACCAAAAATGAAAAAACTCCTAAAGAGTAAGAAAGCTTTGAGCCCAGTAGTCGCAGCAATCATACTGATCGCAGTGACCGTCGCAGTTTCCATCGCCGTCGCAGCATGGATGGGAGCACTGACCTTCACCTTCATGAAAACAGAAGAACTAAGAATCACCAGCGTCACATTCCAATCGAACACCACAGCCACCATCGCTTGTACGAATACGGGTGCAGATACATTGACAGTTACGGCAGTGACAATAGATGATGCGACGCCATCCATTGTAACATATGGCGTTAACTTTGCTCAAGACCACAGTCTTGCTAAAGGACTAGCTGGAACTATAGCAATAACTAGTTCGCCTTTGACTTCGGGAGCCAAGTACACCTTTGCAGTGCTTACGGCGGGCGGCAACAAATATACCTACACGACAACTGCAGTATGGTCTTAGGATGCGACGTAGAAACAGTAGTTCGAGATTGGGGTAGGGGAACCTAGCCTCTTTCATCATCCTTGGAGGTGTGAATATGGTAGTTGAAATGAAAGAATACGAATCCGCAATTGAAATAGCGAAAGGCATGGAAGCCGAGATATCTAGAACAAAGAGCGTCTTAGGCGAATATCTACGCAGACTAGATGAGATTCGAACGCTGGCTGAAAGGTCAAAAAAGATTCGAGAGGTGGTCTTCAAGCTGGCCGGCAAAAAAGCGGCTCAAAACACCCTAGGGGAGATAACCGTCGGCGACCTAAGCGTTATCTTAGACGCTAACCCGTTCCATGAACTAACCGCCATCGAAGAGGTTGTTCGAAGCCAGCAGGACAGACTCTTGGTTCTACAAAAAGCCCGCGAAGCGTTGAACTGGGTGGACCAAATCGGAGAGACAGAAGGACTCAAGTACTTAGTGTTGGAGAGCGACGGGGTGCCAGAACGGATTCTACTCAAGATCTCGTAGATCCGCCTGGACGTGAAAAACAATGAACAAGGATGCCTACGCTGTCGCGCTAAGGAATGCTCTGACCGAAATCAAGAACATATGTCCCGACGTCAGTCGCTCTTTCATTTTTGGGAAGGACAGACAGATAGTCTCAGGGGACTCGGAAACTGACGAAGAAACAATGGAAAAAATGATAAGTTCTTTTCAAAGCGTGGCAGAAAAAGCGGATACTATCGGAAGCCTAAAAGCCTTCTATGTCAATGGAAAAGAGGGCAAGGTAATCTTGTCCGACGTCAACGACATGTACCTGGCTTTGGCAGCATCCGAAAACGCGGACACAACCTATCTGCATTCAATAACACGTGTGATAATAGTAACAGTTCTGAAACTGCTAGAGACCATCACCTCCACCCCTACCCCCCCTATCCCCCCACAATCCGCACCTTCAAAACAACTCGTCGTCGACACCCTTAGCGGATTTTTTGTCGGTGACTCCGTGCAAATTGACACAGAACTCCTAGAGGAATGGGCCAGGTTTCTGAGGGAAAGCGTCAGCGAGGTTGAGGTAGAAGCCTTTGGCGGAGAGGCGACGCTGTGCAAAGTGAAGGAGATAAACGATTCAAAACTGAAAGGAAAGGGAATGATCAGAATACCTGAAAAGATCTGTAAGACGCTGGAAGTGAAAAAGGGAGAGTTGGTAACGGTCAAACCGGCGTCAACATGAAGGGGTTCGCATGTCTGCCAAAAACAAGTCTAAAGACGACATTGAAGTCTTGCAAGAAAAGTTGCAAAGCATCAAGGGTCGAGAGGAAATCATCGGATACATTCTCAGAGGCCCAAATTCAGCCTCCATAGACTTGAAAGACCCAACAAGAATAGTCGACTACGCAATCTTGTCCGCTACAGCCTTTGAAGAAGGACAGAACATATCAGCCATGTTTGAAATCGGCGAAGTCGACAGCATAATTACGGAGGGCGAGGACACAAAAATCATGTCTATGGTAGTCAATGATCATTGCCTCAGCATCTTCATGGAGAAAAACGTTGATCACGACAAACTGTGCAAGAACCTGAACTTAACGTAAACGCTTGGATAAGCAATTTCTTTTTTGTAAGATCATTTGCCCATTGCGGTGGAAAACTGGGAAACTTTTTTCTGTTACTTCTTTTTAACATCATCTCTTTTGGACGCAGTTTTTCCTTTTTCTTCAAGACCGTTTCAAGCGTTCTCATGAAAGTTTAAATATGAAGGCATATCTATAAAAAATATAAAAAGTCAAAATCCTTTCTCGGTGTGTTCTTTTGTTTGAGGGTGAAGAGAAATTTACTCGTTCGCATCGAAGCCAAATTGATATTGTTGCAGACGTTTTGCGTGAGACAGCTGGCGGTGCAAAGAAGACGCAGATCATGTATGGCTGTAATCTCAGCTTTAGACAACTTCAAACCTACTTGAGTTTTCTCCTTGACCGGAAGCTCCTTAGGAAAGTTTCAGAAAAGGAAAAAGGCAGGGACCCGAGATTTTTCAAAACCACGAGTAAAGGACAGAGCCTTCTTCGGGCATACGACCGCCTAAAACTCCTCATAACAGCTTAAGGCTTTTCTTCGCCTTCGAGTCGTCGGATTTTCTTGAGGAAATCCTGCGTAGAAGAGTCTAATCTTGCTTTTTTCCCTTCTTTGTCTAGCTTGATGAAACTGTATTGTGCCAAGAATTTTGTGACACTTGTAATATCTAAGTCTTGAAGTTGAATTTTCTTTCTTATTTCCTTTAGATCATGCCACTTTCCGTTTTCCAGCAACTCTAGAATGTCGCTGACTTTAGACAAGACTGAAAGACTCCTTGGACAAACCTTCAGTTATCATGCTGAACGCTTAAATAGCTTCTGAGGAATTCCTTCAGAAGAATTTTCTAGAATTTAGAACGATAAGAAGCTACTTCTCCTTGAACCCCATCGTTTGATTCACCCTTAT
>JAOUPL010000030.1 GCA_029879825.1 Candidatus Bathyarchaeota archaeon | reverse complement strand
AAAATTCCTTTAATAGTGGAAAATGTCTCTAATTACTGACACGTCAAGAGGCCCGTAGTCAATGCTGATTCGAGAGGTTATCTTGGAAAACTTCATGTCCTACGAATACGCTAGGATACCTTTTAAACCGGGTGTCAACGTTGTCTGCGGGCCCAACGGCTCGGGCAAATCATCTATGCTCTTGGGAATCTCGGTGGCGCTGGGTCAATCCTACACAGAACGCTCTGAAAAATTGAGCGATCTCATCCGGTGGGGAAAAGACCAGGGAAGAGTCACTTTGGTTCTTGATAACTCGCTTAAAAGTGGTCGCCGACCATATCCTAGGATCCAAAAAGACCAAATCTTTTTGACGAGAAGTTTGAGACGAGATGGAAAATACTGGTTTGAACTGGAAAACAGAGCCGCAACCAAAGCTGATGTCAAACGGCTTCTCTCCAAGTTTGGAGTTGACCCTGAAAACATGCTCATCATCATGCACCAAAACATGGTGGAACAATTCACAGTACTCTCACCTCAAGAAAAATTGAGAATAGTTGAAGCTGCAGTGGGCTTCGAATCCTACCGCCAAAACGTCCTACAGGCCCAGAAAAAGCTGAGCCGCATCTTAAGCCAAGAAGAGTCTGTGGAAAAACTCCTCGAGTCAGCCGAACAGACACTAACCTACTGGAGAGAACAATACGACCGCTACCAACAGAAAAAACAGCTGAGAATGAAACGGCGATTCCTTGAAAGAGAACTCGCGTGGGCTGAAGTTTCGAAAAGGGAGAAAATCGTCACCGACTTAAAGGAGCAAATTCAAAAGAAACAAAACGAAAACCTACAAATCGAAAATGAAACAAAAACCATCAACGGTCAACTAGAAGAACTTCAAAGAAACCTAGAACAATCAAAGACTGAATGGAAAAGGCTTCTTGAAGAACGATTAACCTTGGAGCGTGAAAAGGCGAAGCACGAATCCAGTGTTGTAATGGCTGATCAAACTTTGAAAGAAACGGAATCTTGGGCTGAAACTTACCACGAAGAAATGGAGAAATACCTAGACAAGATTAGATCGCTAGAAACGGCGCTCCACGAAACTACAAACCCAATCGACCTCAAAACCCAACTAACCGAAATCAAGACAACCTACAAAAATCTTGAAAGCACGTGGACTCAACGGTTTAACCTCAAAAGCGAGAGTTTGAAAAAATCTGTTGAAAACTCTAAAGAACAACTCGCAAAATTAGATTCCCAAATCTCAGATATTAAAGCAAATACTGATCACCTTAATCTCGAAATTGAAGGCGCCACCAACGATGTTTTAGACCGTAAGATCAGCCGAGCCTTGCTCCAGTATCGAAAGGAAAACCTTTCAGAGGCCTTGGAGAAGCTGAATAAGGAGCTTCAAATCGCACTTACTGATCTTCAGGAAACCATAAAAGAAGCGGAAGAAATGGGTTCTCGAATCGTGCCCATGAAAAGCATCGTTGACATCCTAGATGAGATCCGGTTAACAGACGGACATCTCGCAGCGTTAGCCGACGTTTCCGAAGACATCGAACGCATGTATGAATCCTACTCCAAACTCTACTTAGAACTGAAAGAAAAAGCTCGCTTGGTAGCAGAAAATCGCGAAAAAGCCATGGAAGAAGTAAAAACAAGAATGGAAGCGTGGAGAACAGTTATTCAAAACCTTCTGGATCACGTTAGTCTCAAATATCAGGGAATCCTTTCAGAAGCCCACGCGATCGGGGACGTTCGATTAATAAATGGACAAGACATTGAAGCGGCTGGCCTTGAAATCTTCGTGGGTTTCAAAGGAGGAAAACTGGTTCCCCTTAGCGCCTACACTCAGAGCGGAGGAGAAAGGAGCATAGCGACCATGACCTTCCTCCTAGCCTTGCAACAGCACGTCCAATCTCCCTTCAGAGCCGTTGATGAATATGACATTCACATGGACCCCAAAAACAGAGAACTCATAGCAAATCTTCTAGTTTCTTCAGTTAGGGGTTTGGACGCCCAATACCTAGCCATCACACCAAGTCAAGTAACCTTCACTGGAAAGGATGTTCACATCATAACGGTTCAAAATGTAGAAGGGACATCGCTGATCAAAGAGGTAGCTTGATTGTCCTCAAAAAGGAAAAAGCAGGGCGGTGAACATCTTCAACGCGTCATCGACATGTGCAAATCTATTGAAGAGAGGAGTCTCGATCCATTTAATGTGGACGTTGACGACATCATAGCAGTGGTTCAAAAATATTTTCCAGAATGGGAATTGCCGGAAGAACTCTGCCTAGACGCAGAAGCCATCCACCATCTCGCATCCATAATCAAACTTCAAGGAGACTGGGTGAAACATCGATCAACTTCCCTCTACACAGATCCCTTCCTCCTCGAAGAAAAAATACGGAGATTAAGCAAGGAAGAACTTGCTACACTTTTTCTGGAAGCTTGGCACCCCATCATCGAACTAGAACAGATCTCCCTTCACAGCCTAGCCGAGGCCACCAAATACTGGCAGGATCTTCTTCCGCTAAGCGAGAGATGGCTAAAAACTGGTTCCCTAGAAATGGAAACCGGAGCTACCACTCGCGAAGAATTGGTTAAGCTAAGAATACTGGCTGAGAAAACCTTCTTGGAGGAGCTGGAAGTTTTCTGGGAAGAATTGAAGCATAGAGTTGGTCGAGAAGAAAAAATTCGATACTGGGATTTCATCGGCGCCGACAACTATTCTGAAACCACAAAAAGAGCCTACATGGCAAGTTTTCTGGTAACTTATGGATACGCAACCCTAGAACTGCACCCCTTAGAGGAGGAAATCTTCATCAAACCCTTCGAAAAACCAAAGTCTATGCTCGGAAAAAAGCAGACGGTCTCCATTCCAGTTTCCGTAAGCTACGAAGAATGGGTGAGATGGAAAGGAGGCAAACCTAATTGAAGAGGAAAGCGTACTATGCAAGGAAAATCAAGAGGGCGGCGCACCTTCTTTTCTATAGACGCCATAGAAACCCTGGCGTGAAGGGGTGGGAGCTAAGGAGGAGACTGGGATCAGACTACCCCAAAGTAATCAAAATACTGGATGACCACTTGGAAAAGCTGGATCTGACGGTGAAAACAGTTTTTGAAGGGGAGAAGCCCGCTGGAGAGCCAACTCTCGAACAGTTGGATAAGGCTCGATTCTACACAACTCTAAGAGGCGGGCTAGCTCCAAAAGAAACCAAGATGATGGGCTGGCGCATAGACGACATAGCTGGTTTAGCCACAGCCATCTCCTACATCATAGCCAAAAAGGGGAAGGCTCCCCGCGAAGAAGTAGAAGAACTCCTGCGAAACAAGCTTCCAGGCTGGAGGGTTGACATAAACATGAACCGCTACATTCGATACGGATACCTAGCTGAAGATGAGAACAAACAGCTTTACCTGGACTGGAGAACCCGAGCTGAAATCGACCAAAAAGCACTTGTTGACCTACTTTTGTCAAAAGAAAAAACTTTAAATGGTTATGCCTAGCGCGCGCATCTTTGACGATTCGCGGATTATATTATTTTTTGGATCTAGATAATATAGAAAGGAGTTGAACAACCAGCCTTTTTCGCTTAAGATCTATTTCGAGTGTTCCGTTATCCATGCAATCTGGACATATGTTAAAATCGTGTATTAAACCGTCATGAAAAACAAACTTGCATGGATATACAGCCTTAACGATGTCGCCGCAACAATCGCAAAACAAATGGTTCATTTCCTCATCCTACACACATGAATTGGAGGGATAACAAATCTTAAAAAGAAAGTTTCGTGCGCAAAAATAGTGGCTAATCTGAATTGTTTAAGAAGACAGATATATTGCGATTTGCGAAACAAGCAGACATGCGCGCGCACCAGACACAAGGACCTATTTTTACACAGTTAGGTAGGTAAACAACTACAAAAACCTAAATCTTTATCATAAGCGCACTTTTCTGCGACGCACATTAATATTGATAGTAGACTTTTTCTTTAAAAAAAAGGCACTAGTCTATCTTCTTTTAGGAACGGAAACTGGAGCTTCTATTTCTTAATTCTTCGGTACAGAAAGAAGGCTATGTTTACAACTATCAACGCGCCCAGGATCAAGAAGGGGCTGTTAAGCAAAGAATCTTCAAAGGACAGGGGAAGTTCGAAGGTTACAACGTCCCCTGCGACGTGGACGTTGGTTGCTGCAGTGGGCAGTATGAAGTAACATGCTGGATCGATGGTGTTTGAATCGGTAAAGTTATAATAGTAAGCTGGATGCGTTTTGGCACTTAAGGTATAATTGATTCTTTGCCAACGCTCTACAGGTTCGCCGAAGTATTCAGTAAAGTTCAGTGAAAACCCGTTAGTTAGGTCAACTTGGAATTTTCTCCAGTCCGTCCTCGCATGATACGTCTTAGTCATAGACTTCGTGTTAACTGTGAAGTTTAGGATGTCTGAACCGGTCAAAGAGAACGCTATGTATATCGATGATGTTGAGTCGTTGAAGACTATTGGTTGAGTGTAAACATCTACATGCGTCAGATTTTGCTGTTTAAGATTCTTCAAGATAGTATTCGGGATTGTTGACACTGTAATCAGCGGTTCATTTTTGATCGTCCAGTAGATTGTAGAGTTGATGTTTTCCAAACTAAAGGCAACATAAACGTCTTGATCTATTATGGCTTGAACCGTAACCGAAGCCTGAACAGACGTAACAAACGTAACGGTTAAAAGAAAAAACAGCAGATGCGCACAGACTGTTTTTTTCATACTTCTCCAGTTTCCCCCGTCAACTCCAAGCATTGTTGACATACCTCTAAATCTTCCATAAAACCTTTATCATTTCCGTTTCGTCACAACCGCCCTTTTCTCGAAGATTCTCTTCAACTCTTTGACCGGATCATGGTGTTCGTCTACCCTCAGGTCAAGAATGGGACGGGTTTTTATCTGTTGGTGGCCTGCTATCAGTAACGCAGCGGACATTCTTCCTCTTTTGTCTCCTCCAGTCTCTTGCCCAGTCTCCAAGGCCTTCAACAATCTTTCAGCTAATCCTCCTTCTGAATTTTCAAAGGTTTGAGCCATAGCCTCTATTACTTGACTACTGACGAGCATGTTTCCGGCAACTACATAATCTTTGCCGACCAGATGTCCCTTCCAGCCAATGGTTTCTTTTCCAGTGAAGGCAGCTGTTCTTCCTTCTCTATCTATTATAATCACCTGCCTCGATTCCCTGTCTGGGTCCTCCTTCAGCATGGCTTCTAGGGCTGCTTGCGGAGACAAACCTGCCTTCAATAGTTTTAAACCGTTTGTCCCGTAGAAAATGTTTGTTTTGGCTTGGGTCGCTATGGCGCCAACCCCTGCGTCTACGTGGGGAACTCGGTTTCCAACAGCTGGGACGGCTGTTGAGACGCAAACACCTAGCGCTAATGTTTTTGGGCATCTGGCAACCATGGAAAAAGTCGTGGAAGTATCCCTCCTGTCAATTAGGTATATATCTCCTTGAAACTTTTAAGAAAAGAGGTTGCTATTCTCATGTACTCTATGGAGAGAGAGCGTTGATACCTTTCGATATGGCTTTGCTGTCGCCGATAGCCTTTCTTGTTGGAATAATCGCGGCGATGACTGGTGTGGGAGGCGGCGTTTTCGTTGTACCCCTTCTGTCTCTGGTCTACGGTTTTTCTTCCCATCAAGCTATTGGGACAAGTCTCGCAACAATAGTTTTTACTTCCCTGTCCTCGACCATAGTATATTGGAGACAAAGGAGAGTCGACTATAAAGTCGGCTTGATTCTAACTCTTACAACTATTCCTGGAGCCTTCGTAGGAGCGTATCTAACCAGTTTTATCGAAGAAAAACTTTTGGGACTCATTTTCGGCTTTTTCCTAATTTTCGTTGCCTTGCGCATGGCTTTTCAACTCGATCTTTACCGTATTCATTTTCCAAGGATAGGAAAGATTTGGCATCGCAAGATTGTGGACTCTGGTGGCACGATTTTTGAATACGACACGGATGTAAACTTAGGTTTGGTGTTAAGTTTCTTCGGCGGTCTTTCATCTGGTCTCTTAGGCATAGGTGGTGGAGCGCTCATGGTGCCTATACTACATCTCACAATGAACTTTCCTATGCATGTTACGGTTGCGACTTCTATGTTCATTATGGTTTTCACTTCAATATCTGGGGCTGCAACGCACTTTTCCTTGGGTAACGTTGACATCAGTCATGCAGTCTTTCTCTGCATAGGAGTGATTTTGGGCGCTCAGGTTGGAGCCTACTTTTCTAAGAAGATTTCTGGAAAGGATCTCAGAAGGATGTTTGGAGTGGTTTTGTTTCTAGTAAGTATACGAATGATTTTGAAATTCATATGAAAACGACGGCGTTGAATGGCCGCTTCCGGAAAGATTATTGTTTTGTTGATGCGTGCAATTATTTTTGGGATTTTGTAAAAATGTGGGGGTTATCACTATGGAAATAGGGAGAGCGCTGAAAAATGTGAGTACGGGAGGTTTTTACCTTGGTTCTGCGGGTCTGCTTAGATATACCCAGATCACTACTAGGCATGATGTTATCAAAGCGCCGGCGATCCCTGATAGAACCCACTCAGCGGTAAGTATTGATGGAAAGACAGCTAAGAACCAAGGCCACACGACGTGGTAAATGACGTTGGCTGAGACTCCACCTATGAACCCTAACAAGGCAAATATCCCGAGTATCTTTAATCTGCCACCCATTGTAGTCACCTTGTTTTAACAGTTAAACTTTCGTGCTTTTGAGTCTAACTTACACGAAACTGTTTATTGGAGCAACTGCGCCTCGCGTCTCTTTCCATCTGAGATTTAAAGCTCAAAACGATGGCGAAACATGGATATGCTGTTAGGTATATGCGTGGATGTTTTCTACATGTTAACAATGTAATAATACGTTTTAAACGACCTCTTTTTGTGAGGAATTAAAATGTCTGAAAAGTTTGCTAAAAAATGGGGAGAAGGAATAGACGATGCGCCTATCTCTACGAGGATCAAAGAAGCTGTTCGTCCTCCAGGTCCATTGAAACCACGCCTCGATTACGCGGTCAAGCGAATTGAAATGCAAATTCAAAGATTAGACAAGGCAACCGACCGTTTCTCAGAACGCGACAAATCAATATTCGCAAGAATTGTCAACGCCTACTCAAAACATGACATGGCGCGGGCCAACGTTTTCGCCAACGAACTGGCTGAAATACGGAAAATGGAAAGGATGATAATCCACGCGAGACTGGCCCTAGAACAGATTGTTCTCAGGCTAAGCACGGTTTCAGAGCTTGGCGACGTCGTTAGCACACTGGCTCCAGCAATCGGCGTGTTGCGTAGCGTCAAAACCGGAATGGCTGCAGTCTTTCCAGAAGCCGAAAGGGAACTTGGAAGCATTGGAAACTTGCTCAGCGGAATAATTATGGACGCTGGCCACAACACTGGTATGAACATAGACTTCCAGACAGCGGGTGAAGACGCCCAGAAAATCTTGAACGAAGCAGCTACGGTTGCGGAACAGAGAGTTAAAGAAAAATTCCCAGAATTACCGGCGGGCATACCTACCTTCGGCGAGGCGGCTCAAACCGAAACTTAGCTACCCTAAAAACTTGACCATTCACGGATATAAGGAGGTGAGAATACGTCAAAATCCAACTCCAACCCCTTTCTTTTTGTCGGCAAGCCAGTTAAGGATGAATACGGACGCCAAATCGGTCGAATAGCATCATTTAGTGTAACCCCTACCGGTCGTGTAGAGGGAATCTTCATAGAGCATGGGGACGGAGAATTTCTTTGCTATCCAAGCGATCACTTCAAAATAGAAAATGGTGACTTTGTAATTTTGCCACCACTTAAATTGAGGGCAACAACTCTCTGTCAGCAGATACCTCTGATTTGGCGAAAAGATCAGGCTTTGAACGAGCTTGTGGAAAAGAAAAAGATTCCGCCGGAAATGTTTGATGATCTCCACAACAACTTTGAAGGAGCGTTAAATCAGTTAAAAGCAGACGCTAAAACCGTTATGGACGACACAGATAAGCAGATCACTAAATGCACCAAACAAATACAGGAACTCCACTCAGCTTTAATAAATCTAGAGATTGAACGCGAAATTGGCAGAACCGACGACGAATCATATCAGAAGGCTTTAGGAATGATACAGTGGGGATTGAAAGGGGTTAACGCCGAAAAAAGCGACCTAGAAGCGTTGAAGAGCAAGTTATCTAACCTACTCCTCGGAGAAAAAACAGTGAAGATGCCTGAAACGCCCACACAGAAGGAGACACAAGAGGCAACTGCTCCTGCTTCTCCAAACCTCCCAGAACCCCCCGTTGTTGTCCACGTGAGGAACCCGAACAAATAGAGCTTATAATCACTAAAGCCTGTGAGGAATCGCCATCAAAAACCCTTTCCGCCCTCCTCCAACACTTGAGGAAGTGATCTTCGAGGCAGTGCCGAAACTCAAGACTCAACGGTTTAAAATAGAGCAAGTCATCGTTAGATTGCGCCAAAGAGATACAGTTCTCTTCAAAACTTGCGAAACAGCCCTAAAAACAAAAAACAAGGAACGAGCAATAATCTTCGCTAACGAGCTAGCAGAAATCAGAAAACTTACTAAACTAATCTCGCAGACCCAAATCCTCATAGAACGCGTAATTCTAAGACTCGAAACACTCAAAGAATTGAGTGCAGCTTTCGCAGATCTGAAGCCAGCTCTTAGAATCCTTCACACCGTGACGAAGCGCCTCACAATAATCATGCCTCAAATGGCATATGAAATGGAAAGGGTGAATGAAAGCATAAACGAAACGCTAGCCATGACCACCATCAGTTCCACAGAACTAAATATGCCAATAGACGTAAAAACCCCAGGCGGCGAAGAAGTTCTTAAAGAGGTCTCCGCGTTCCTGGAAGAAAAGTTAACGGAGAAACTTCCTGAGCCACCCATTTCTGTTCCAGTCATGGAAAAACCTCAACCTCGACGCGTGGAAAAAGTAAGACAAATGGTTGCTCTCACCGCCACTTGCTCAGAAGTTTGTGAACAAAGAGAAACTCAAAACTACGTATCTTACAAAGACACGGAACTAAAACGCGTTTCCTTGACGGTACAAGAGTCTTTAGAGGAAACAGTTCTGGAATACGCCAAAAAACGCGAAGGACAAATCGACATCACCCGATGTGCGCTTGAACTGAACGTTCCATGCGGAGAAGTAGAAAAAGCCCTAGAAAAATTGGGTGTGCAAGGAAAGATAAAGATCGAGCGGTGACCGTCATGAGCGCATCCCAAGAACTTGAAAAAGCCGCAACAAGCTATGCACTTGAAGCAGTTCGCCTCGATAAACAAGGCGCCAGAGGAATGGCCATCACTATGTATCAGAAGGCCATCGAAACCCTTCTAAAGCTCGTCCAATTGTACCCCAACTATGGCCTAAACAGGGTTTACATTCAACGTGCAATGGCATATCAAGAAAGAATAAAATCTCTGCAAGGAGTTGGACCCATTGAGTCACAACTAGAAAAAACAGCTGACGTAATAGGTCCCTCAGGAGAAAAAGAAAAAGCAAGTTACGATGAGCTTGTGCTCAAAGAAAAACCTAAGGTAAACTGGGGCCAAGTTATCGGTTTGGAGCAAGCAAAGAAAGCAGTTAAGGAAGCCATCGTTTATCCCGTTGAGAGACCAGATTTATTCACGTTGGGATGGCCTAGGGGAATACTTCTTTTCGGTCCTCCTGGCTGCGGAAAAACCTTGCTAGCCGCTGCGGTGGCCACAGAGATCGAAGCAACCTTCATCTCAGTGGATGCAGCTTCCATAATGTCAAAATGGCTCGGAGAAGCCGAACAGAACGTTGCAAGACTTTTTGTGTCAGCTAGAAAGTCTGCTAATAACGGATGTCCGTCAATAGTTTTCATCGATGAACTGGATTCATTAATTGGAATGCACTCAACCGAGGTTGGCGGGGAAACCAGAGTTCGCAACCAGTTCCTCAAAGAAATGGATGGAATCATAGATAAGGGCAAGAACATCCATGCCTACGTCATCGGAGCCACCAACAAACCTTGGGCATTAGACTGGCCCTTCATAAGGAGATTTCAGAAGCGAATCATAGTTCCACTACCTGACTATGAAGCCCGTTTAGGGATGCTTAAACTATATACAACTCATCTGAAACTGGCGCCAGATGTGGACCTCGATGAATTTGCTAGGTTGTCTGAAGGATTCTCTGGAAGCGATATACGGGACGTATGTCAATCAGCCCACCTAAGGGTTATTGGAGAACTCTTCGAATCGGGCCTAGCAAGCGATAAACAAGCTCAGCCGAGACCCATATCCATGGACGACTTTAGAACGATCTTGGAGGAAAGGAAACCCAGCGTTTCCCTAGACATGATAGCCTCCTATAACCGATGGTTTGAAGCCTTCAAAGCTCTTTAGCATAGAAAGAAGGCCAGAAGCTAAAATCTAGGCTCTGGTCATGTGGCCCTTGGAAAGGTTTAGAAAACTGTCTTTTCCTCGACAGCAGCTGAAAAACTCCTTTCTCTCTCAGCAACTTTCAACAATTCTCTTTCTAAACCCCAAAAAGGCCACGTGCCTTTACTTGCGCCTAATAAAACTCTCAATAATTACTGAAATCCTCTCGTCTCCTTTTGTGGCAATCCCTTTCAATGTTGAAATCATTCCAAGAATTGTGTTTCTCATGATTTTCTGAACAAAAAGATTTAATGGTAAAACGCGTTCGTCGATCTGAATTTTTAGTTTTTCTTCGTGTTTCCGTTTTCTTTCAACCAAAACTGCAGCTTCTTGGTCCACTAGACCCACCAACTTCTCAGGCTCTTTAAGCACGTCAACGTAAGGAATTTTTAGTTTCGCTGCTTCGGTCGGAACGGGGCCGACGAGGGTCAGTATGGGTTCATAGTGTCCAGAAGCCTCAAGAACCTCGTCAGTTGTTTTGACAGCCACTATTTTAGGCACGGTTAGATTTTGTCCGATTAGTTTCTTAAAACCTTCAAGGATTATGATTTCCACATCATCTTCACATTCTGTAACCAGCTGTTCTAAGCTGTATTTTGTTGTATCTACTTTTCTGATGACTGTTAGTTCGTTGGGTGCGACGCTTATGACGGTGCGGGCTCCGGCCTTGGCGTGCCTCCATGTGTCTTTTCCCTTGGTGTCTATTGTAAAGTCGGTTTCTGGTATATGCTTGACAGTGGCGACTTTGTATCCCCTTTTTGTTAGTCCTCTGACTAAGGTTTCTACGGCTGTGGTTTTGCCTGATTTTTTGCTTCCAACGACGGCGACTATGAACATGCTCTTTTCTCGCTCCTCTTGCGTATTAGAAGGTTACTGAAATTTAAATTAGAATGTTCAACTTCACCTGTGCGGGCAAATGAGAAACTCAATACGTCTATGGTCTGTATCCGTTTAGGATGCTGATTGCCAAAACCGCCTCCGTAATGTCTGCTGTCGTCCCTGGACTAAGCTTATGGGCCGGATCTCTGAGTTTTTTATCGAATTTCTGAAGCAGTTTTCTTCCAGATGAAGTTGTTAAGCCACCTTTTTCCAACACTTGCCCAGCCTCGGCTGAGATTTTCTTTGCCTTGTCTAAGCCTACTTTTCGACTGATGAAGGTGTCTGGGACTTCGGAAAGAATTTTTAGGAAAGTGTGCACTGTTGCCGTGTTTACGTCTGCTCTCTCTTTAAGTTGTTGGGCAAAATATGGGTGACCCAAGTCAAAGGTGATGGGGTAATTGTTTACCCACTCAGATGCAATGGAGTCATATGCGGAAGCGATCTCAAAAACTTCGAAAAGGGTTACTTGATCGTCCAGAATTTTCTGTTTCGAAGCCGGATCCGTCACATCAAGTTTTGGAGCCTTACCCAAGCCGCTTGGTTTGACAATTTGTATTGC
>JAOUPL010000129.1 GCA_029879825.1 Candidatus Bathyarchaeota archaeon | reverse complement strand
ACTCCGTCATGTAGCGGTCTTCGCGAGCGTAAATCGCGTAGGCGGCGGAATCAAAAAAGTCGCACCCTAAGGCCACTGCCAAAGCAAACATGAAGGGGTGACCTGCTCCGAAAAGGTGAAGAGGGCGGTCCTGCGGCAAATTCATTTTCGCAGTCATAATCATGTCAACGAGTATATCGAAGAGATACTGCTCCATAACCGGGGTTGGACTGCCCAAAGCGTAAATCTGAAAAGGTAACTTTCCCATTTCCCTTGCTGATCGGGCGACAAGGTCGAGATGTTGACCTCCTTGAACTGGCCCAACCCAAGCTGTGTCGTCACGGGTTTTCACTTCTGCCAGTTTCCTCGCTCTGCTTAGGGTTTCATTTACGGTATGTCTTGCGTATCTTTTGGAGACTCTCCACCCCGTAGGAACATCCAGTATGGTGGCAATGTCTGTGTCAATTTCTTCTTGATAACGCACGATTTCTTCAGGGTTAGTTTCCACGTCTCCGTATACAAGAATCTGGTAGGCTCCAGAGTCGGTCATAATTACGCCGCCGAAATCCAAGAAGCCATGTATTCCCTTCTCAACGGCAACATCCTTGAAATTCTTTTTTATTATGTAGGCGTTGGTTATGACGGCTCTGCAATTAAACTCCTTCTGCAATGTTTTGGGTAAGACTGGTTGAACGTTAGGATTTATGACTGGCAGTAGCAGAGGCGTCTCGATAACTCCGCTCTTAGTTTCAAATCTACCTATTCTCGCAAGTAAATCCCTGTCTCGTATCTCAAAGGACATGGACGCAGCCGCCAAGACACACTTATATTTGCAAGGCATCTCTTAATTGTGCTGGTCAACGAAGGTTAGAGAATGGTCTGCGAAGTTCAAGTATACGAAAAACCTGCCTTAACAGATCCTGTCTTGATCGAAGGATTACCGGGCATCGGATTCGTTGCAAACATCACGGCGTTACACCTTATCCAAGAGTTGAAAGCAAAATTATTCGCAGAAATTCGTTCCTCTTTTTTCCAAGACCTTGCCATAACCGCGGAGAATGGAGAAACACACTTTCCAATCAACCAGCTCTATTACCATAAAGGAAAAGATGGGGAACGTGACCTTATCATTCTTTATGGCAACACGCAAGCCTTGACGACAGTTGGGCAGTACGAATTGTGTGGACGCATCCTAGACGTTGCCGAACAGTCGGGATGCCGATACATCGTGACCCTCGGCGGCTTGAAACGGGAAGAACAGGTTGAAAAGCCAGGGCTCTATTGTGCAGCGTCAGACAGCGAAACTCTACAGGACGCTTTAGGTCTCGGCGCCAAAATCATCGGTGGACAAATCTTTGGTGTGGCTGGGCTCTTAGTCGGATTGGGTGGACTGAGAGGCATAAGAGGTTTTTGTCTTCTAGCCGAAACTCCAGGCTTATACCCGGATGCGGTGGCTGCGCGGGAGGTCTTGAAAGCTGTTTGCAGAATGGTGCATCTAAAAGTGAATTTAAGTAGGTTAAACAAGGCTGCGGAAACAACAAATGACATACTGAAGTCTTTCGGCATAGTTTCTCCTTCAATAGAAGAAAGAAAACGGGAACCTGAATTTCGCTGGCTTATTTAGATTCTGCTTCTTTGGTGAACAAATCGTAGACTTTTTGAACTCGCTCGGCTGCTGGACCTGAACCCTCTACCACACCCTTCTCGGTGACCTTAACTTTGTCCATGACCCAGATGAAACCTTTGTCTTCGTAGAGCCTAACCATGGTTGGAAACACCTTCTCAAGACGTTCAGACAAAGCCTTCAGATCAAATGGCTTTTCCACTGTGAAAATTTGGGCGATGATGCTACCATTCAAAAACGCCCTGTGTAGGTATGTGCCTTTATCATCCTTTGCCTCTGACAAGCAGAGGCTCAGTGTCTCCGGGTCTATACCAGCTAAGGTTCCGCTGTATTTTTTTCCATCCATCGTAATGACCATGACCATTTTATCGAGCAGTGCTGCTATCTCTCCAAAAAATTTCCTTTTCGCCATCGACAATTTATCACCTTCTCTCTACTGTATTGCAATTAAGAACTTATCTATTTCGAAAGAAATTGAGTAAACTCGTGGTCTTAATGGTGCAAAGCGATAAAGGCGTCGTAAAGGCGTCACCGAATGGGGCATAGAAAAATCTTCTAGAACAATTGCCAATAAGTTCTTGTTTTCATTTTTCGTATTTCATTAACCTTTCCATCAGTTGCCGTTTATTCTCTGAAGAAAGTGTTATCCTATTCTCTTTCACCACGTAGCTTTTTTTATCCACGAAAATGATTTTACTTGGTTTAAGATCGTTTTGTAAGTCCACGTTGGGCCCAACAATGCTGTGGGGACCAATTTTTACGCCTGGTGAAAGACAAGCGTTGATGCCCGTTTTGCAGTTGTCACCTACTATGGCGCCTAACTTGTCTGTGCCGGAATCTACCTCCTTCCCCTCAATTCTCGCCTTAACGTTCTTCTCGTCGAATCTGAAGTTCGCGGTTATGGTTCCGGCGCCGAAGAGGCAGTTGTCAGAGACTATCGAGTCGCCAATGTAGTTTATGTGAAACCAGCAATCGTCACCGATCAGCGAATTTTTTATTTCTGTTGAGAAACCCACGACACAGTTGTTGCCGATGGAAGAGTAATTCCAAACCAAACTGTTGTTTCCGATGAAACTGTTTGCCCCAATGTAGCAAGGGCCTCTTATACAGGCCCCTTCAAGAATTCTTGTTCCTCTTCGTATCCAAACATTTCCTTCAACTTGCGTCCTTTCCGAGATTTCCACATCGTCTTCGATAGTCTGTTTCTTTATGCGCGTATCCATCAGATGCTTGTTTATGGTGAAAAGGTCCCAAGGGTATTTGTAGCCCGCGAAAAATCCATCGTAGCTGACGGCTCTGACAACATTCTTGTCTTGGATGAATTTCTGTATCGCATCTTCGTATTGATGGTCTGACACTGAAATTTTTTTGTAGTAATCGAAGATTCGTTTAGGCAGTATGTAGACGCCGACCACGGCCAGGTTGCTTGGTTCTTGACCTCTCGGTGGCTTTTCAACAAAATCTATTACCTTGTCGTCCTCCACGCGAATTATCCCAAACTTCCATGTTTCTTCAACAGGTTTGCAGGAAAGAACTATGTCTGCGCTGCCTTCCTTGAATTGCTTGATCATCTCCTTTATCAGCGAACTTTCAAAAATGTCATCAGCGTTGACGACGAAGAAATTGTCTTCCACCAAATCCTTTGCAGTTTTCAGAGCGTTCGCCATTCCCAACGCTTCTTTTTGAACCGTATAATCTATGTTAACTCCAAGCTTGCTGCCATCTGCCAAGTATTCTCTAATTTGTTCTCCGTTGTGCCCTATCACGATGATAAAGTCTTTTAAGCCAGCTTTCTTCAGGGTTTCGATTACGTGTTGAATCAGG
>JAOUPL010000128.1 GCA_029879825.1 Candidatus Bathyarchaeota archaeon | reverse complement strand
CTCAAGAATTATGAAAGTCCTAGTAGCGCCGGGCTTGGGGCTTCAATATCTAACAACAAGGGAACCAGAAGAGAAGATGATTGCGGTTGCCTTGAAAGCTGTAGAAGAAGTAGATAGACTGCAAAAGTCGCAGGTATAACCTAACGTTTTATGGGTCAACATTTTTCGAGTTACTTATAAATAGGCAGTTGTCTTTCCTCAAATAGGCGATTCGAGTGGGCTCTTTGAAAGTTGATCTGGGGTCGTGGAAACTCTTCTTCACGCTCTACAAGCTGGCAGAATTAGGTGCATGTAGCCGAACCGTGAAGGTTTCTACAGAGTATCTAGCTGAGAAGATAGGAGCGTCTCAACAAACAGCCTCTCGACACCTCATCAATTTGGAGAAGATAGGATGGATCAAAAGAACAATAACTCCGGAAGGCTGCTTGACCAAAATAACAGAATCCGGAACGGCTGAATTGAAGAAACTGTACTCTGATTTGCGTTTGATATTTGAAGCAGCGTATCCCCCCTCTGTCACTTTGGAGGGAATTCTGTTCAGCGGATTGGGCGAGGGAGCCTACTACGTGACTAAAGAGGGATACCGCAAACAGTTCCTTGAAAAACTCGGGTTTGATCCCTACCCTGGAACCCTCAATCTTAAGCTGACAACCGAATACGACGTGAAAACGATGTCAGAACTCGAAACCTATCCCGCCATTGAAATTCAAGGATTTAAGGACGAGTCCAGAACCTTTGGCTCCGTGAAATGCTACCCAGCCATAATTAACAACAAAGAGAAGGGCGCGGTTGTTTATGCCCTGCGAAGCCACTACAACACATCCGTGCTGGAAATCATTGCTCCGGTATTTCTTCGAGGTCGCCTGAAACTGAAGGATGGAAACAAGGTGAAGGTGGAGATTCTTATTCTACCGTGACTAATTCAAATTATGTCTATGCTTCATCTCTTAAACGATTCTACGATTTTCCTCATGATTTTTGAGGAACTGTTTAGCTCCTTCTTTCCAAATCTTCCAATTTTTGCAACCTGAACGTTGTATTTCTTTTCTGCTATGGCTTTTCTTACTTCCCTTTCTACGCCTTCTTGGTCGTGCCCCACGGCTATTACGTCAGGGTTTATCTTTTCAATAACTTTGTCTATGCTGAAATCGTCAAAACCCAAAATCGCCTCGTCCACTACCTTCAAAGATTCAACAAGTGATCTTCTTTGGTCTTCTGGCATTACAGTTTTTTTTCCTTTCCTTTTTTCAACGGTGCTGTCTCTAGCCACGATAACGATCAACTCCGCGTTTTTTCCTCCGGCTTTCTTAGCTTCTTCCAAATACTTCACATGACCCAAATGAAGCAGATCAAAGGTGCCTGAAGCTAGAACAACCTTTTTCTTCTTTGCTTTACCTACCATGAAAACTCCACGGCTCCCAATAGTCGTAGGGCATCTAATAATCCCTCGCAATAGGCAACCGAAGCAAGGCTTGTTTCAAGCTTACTTCTCCTCTGATAATACTTAGCGTCTTCCAAATAACGCTTCGCGGTTTCTATGACGTTTCCTATCTCCCCTTCGTTGAGATGCACGGAACTTGAAACACACTTTACTTCACCGAAAACTCGCTCGGTGTTGCTAATGTATTTTGACACCATTTCCTCCAGGGTCATTTCAACCTCTCCCTTATCTGCTCAGGCGCTCCCGCTAGGGTAATGAGGGCCTCGGCTTCCATGAAATGGAGCTTAGCTGGAAAAACTAGGGTGTGGGGAGGATCGCCAAAGTCGTGGTTCATCACGTCTCCCACATAGCCTGCTTTAACTATGGAATTATTAGAGCCTGCCCTCGCGACACCTAAAACTAGAGTATTTAAAGTGATAACATGAGCTTTCTTTCGTTTTTCCATGTCTAAAAGTGATTGTAGTCCCTCTTTGATAGTCATGTATCTCTGCTCCTCAGCTTTTATATCCAAGTAACACAAAGTGTGAAGCCCCATTACCCTGTTTTCCAAAATCACCTTGTAAGGAGTCTCAGAGGCAAATCCGTTCTGGGGAAACGGAATGGTCACGCTTCTTCCATACTTGTAATTCTGCAAGCCTGAAAGCCCAACGACCGCCGAGACAATGGAAGCTCCATGAATAACCCGGGTTTTAATTCCCTGCTTTTCCGCACGAATCCGCAAATCCACATGAGTTGTTGCAATCAAAGGATCTCCCGGAACTAGAAAAGCAACTTTTCCCTTCTTAGCTTCCTGTAAAAGAGATTTTCCATCCTCTTCCTCTAAAGTTCGCCTCGAAACAATCCTAATTCCTTTTCCAGCAATTCCCTCGAGTTTTTGAACAGAAAGTCCGGGCATAATGCTCGTGTAAAACTCTGCAAAAACCGCGTTAGCCCTTTTCATCTCTTCAACCCCGCGGAGAGAAATATCCTTCTCGTCAAACAAGCCCAAACCTACGAAGACAAGCTCGCCCAAAACCCTCAACTCCCAACAACCTACAACATTTCGGCAACGAAAGATATTAGGGTAGCTATGCCTACAAAACTAGAAGGATAATCGTCAGAGCGGGCCCGTAGCTCAGCAAGGTAGAGCGGCGGACTAGCCGTACGGGACTAGGTTGAGGCTCTTAACCCGTAGGTCCCGGGTTCAATTCCCGGCGGGCCCGCCATAAATTTTGAAGCTGTAAATATGACCTCTAACATCGCGAATTTAAAATGCGGCCGTGTTGAATATTCTTGGGGTTAAAGTGTCCGAAACGCCTTGTTTAAAAGTTCCTAAAGCTTTAGGCGAAAAAGCCATCCGCCTCGTTAGGGAACTTAATCTCATTAACCGGGAACTGAAAGTTCAGCAGGTAGAAAACTATTTGTGTATACCTCTAATCAATGAACCACTCTCCTCAGACATCAAGGAACTCAAGAGAAGTCTCCCAGAATTTGAAATCTCCACTCACAGGTTTTCTGAACGAACAAAAAGTCCTCCCAAACTCGTTGACATGCTCGAGGACAAATTGCCCCCTCATCTTTTGGCGAGTGCCCCCCACGCCATCGATTTTGTCGGAGACATCGCCGTCGTCGAGATTCCTACAGAACTTAAAGATTACAAAAAGGCCATAGGCGAGGCTATGCTAAAGACGCACAAGCGAATAAACACTGTCTTGGCAAAGTCTGGCGCCGTTGAAGGCGTTTACCGTTTGAGAGATTTCGAGTTTATAGCTGGCGTTGAAAAAACGGCAACCACTCATCGAGAATACGGTTGCGTGTATCATGTTGACCTTGCGAAAACCTACTTTTCGCCTAGGCTTTCTCATGAACGCGATCGCGTTGCTTCGCAGGTGAAAGAAGGCGAAATGGTGGTTGATATGTTCGCTGGAGTCGGCCCCTTCTCCATCCTAATCGCGAAGAAGCATGAAAACGTGAAGGTGTACGCCATTGACGTAAACCCAGATGCTGTAGA